>DATGJN010000017.1 GCA_035295165.1 bacterium | reverse complement strand
GAAGCCGCGCGTGTCGAGGGCCGGGGCGCACTGCCAACGTGGCGCGAGTACTGGAGCGAACGGCGGTGGGGACCGCGTCCGGCGTTGTCGACCGCGCCGCCGGTCGCGGAGACAGCCAAGGAGTCGCTCCGCGAGCAGATTGTCGCGCTCAACACGGAGCTCGCCAGACGGCACGGCGAGGACGAGGCAACGAAGTCAAAGGTCGCCGAGTTCGCCGCGCAGCTTCAGGTGCTCGAAGGACGCACGACACCATGACGGACGAAACGCGCCGCGACGACGGCGGTGACGCCAAGCCTCTCGCGCTGTCGCCGGTCATCGTGGACCCGGAGACCGGCGACCCGTGGACTATGTGTGACTGCTGCGGCCACGTGTTCCCCGTGCCCCCGGAGGGGGACGGGGACAGCGGCGGGCACGCCTAGTGCCGCGCACCTGCACCGTCTGCCGCCACCCGCAGCGCGATGCGATCGACGCGGCCATCGTCGCCGGCACCCCCTACCGACGCATTGCGGCGCAGTACCGGCTCGCCGAGGCTTCCATCCGGCGCCACAAGGCGCACATCGCCGCGCACATCGCGAACGCCCGCCAGGCCAAGGCCCGTCGGCACGCGACCGACTACTGGGCCGTCGTCGAGCGCGTCATCGAGAAGCTCGAGCGGACGCTGGAGTCGAGCGACGTCGCGAAGGACATCAGCTCGGTCTCGCGCGAGCTGATCGGCGCCGTGCGGATGGCGCTCGAGGCCAAGGGCGAGCTGCGGAGCGGGTCCCAGGTGCAGGTGAACGTGGCGATCGCGAGCTCGAGCGAGTGGTTGACGCTGCAGGCGCGCATCATCGCGGCACTCGGGCCGTACGCGGAGGCGCGTCAGGCCGTGCTGCTCGCGATCGGTGGGGATCACGTCGCCCCCGGCGCTGCCAGGAGCACCGCGAGGCCGCGAGACGCCTCTGCAGCCGTCGTTGTGGCGGCGAACAGCGGTCACGCAGGTGCGTGATGCGGCACAAAGAGTTCTTGGTGCCGCACGATGACGGCGCGTGCAAACGCCATACAGGACACGGCGCGGCGGGACGCGGTTGGGACACCCTTTTTGCCGCACCGGCTACGGTGAGGAGGCATGAGCATGGACCCGGCCAGTAGCGTCGCGGTGGCATGTCGGATGCTTCGTGAGGGTAGTCGCCGCCGAATGACGGGGACGTGTGCGGCATGTCTCGGCTCTCTGGGGCGGCCGTCCCGTGCGTGGCCCGGGCTGTGTGACGGCTGCGGATTGATCCTGTCGGCGTGGCGGGCACACGGGCGGACAACCACCGCGGCGCACCTGACCGAGTTGTGCACGAAGGGGCGGGCGCGATGGGGTCAGGACACGCCGATGTGGCAGTGGCCGCTCTTGTGGTGGTGCGAGGTAGGGTGGACGGATGGTCCGACCGACGCATAGAAGTCCACGGCAAGGCGGCCAGAACGCCCGCCATTGCGTTGAACGGCGGGGGCCGTCTCCAACACCCCCGACCCGCTGCCTGGGCCTGGTCTACAAACGCGTTGGCCGCAGTGGCGGGATCGCATGAGTGAGCTCGCCCGCACGTTGGCCGAAGCCTTGCGCCACTGTCCGTGGGCCGAGCTGGCCCGGCCGGCGCAGCTGCCGCCATCCGGCGGCTGGCGGATCTGGGCGCTGATCGCGGGCAGAGGATCGGGCAAGACGCGGGCGGCGTCCGAACACCTCACCAGCGAGATAATGGCGGGGCGGGCGCGGCACGTGGCCGTGGTGGGACGCACCGCGGCCGACACGCGGGACGTCATGGTCGAGGGGCCGTCCGGTCTGCTGGCGGTGGCGCCCGCGTTCTTCCGGCCCACCTATGAGCCGAGTAAGCGCAGGTTGTCGTGGCCGAATGGCGCCGTGGCGACGACGTTCTCGGCCGACGAGCCGGACCTGCTCCGCGGGCCGCAGCACGACCTCGCCTGGTGCGACGAGCTGGCAGCGTGGGAACGGGCGCAGGAGACGTGGAACAATCTGATGCTCGGCCTGCGGCTCGGTGCAGCACGGTGTATCGTCTCGACGACCCCGCGGCCGATCCCGTTGATTCGCGACCTGTTCGCCCGGGACGGTCGCGACGTCGCCGTCACCAAGATGGCGACACACGAGAACCTGCCGAACCTGGCCGCGGGGTTCGCGCAGGACATCGTCTCGCGCTACGCTGGCACGCACCTCGGGCGGCAGGAGCTGTTCGGCGAGCTGCTGCTCGACACGCCCGGCGCGCTATGGAGCCGCGACTTGCTCGAGAAGACGCGCGTCGCGTCCCCGCCGATGGTGACGGGCACGCGCACCGACGGCCAGCAAGTGCAGATTCCGGACTTGGTGCGCGTCGTGGTGGGGGTGGATCCGAGTGTCGCGGCCACGGCCGAGGGCGCGGCGGAGTGCGGCATCGTCGTCTGTGGGATCGACCGGCAGCGGCCGCTGCCGCACGCCTACGTGCTGCAGGACGCGAGCGTGCGGGCGAGTCCGGACACGTGGGCGCGGCGGGTGGTGAGCGTGTACCGGGTGCACCTGGCGGATCGGGTCGTGGCGGAGACGAACCAGGGCGGCGTGCTGGTCGCCAACGTGCTGCGGACGGTCGATCCGTCGCTGTCGCTGACGACGGTGCACGCGGCGCGGTCGAAGCAGGCGCGGGCCGAGCCGGTGGCGGCACTGTACGAGCAGGGGCGGGTGCACCACGTCGGGCTGCACGCGGAGCTCGAGGAGCAGCTGTGCGGATGGGTGCCGGGCGAGGGGGAATCGCCCGACCGCTTGGACGCGCTGGTGTGGGCGGTGACGAATCTGATAGTGACGCCGGGCAGTGTTTCGCTTAAGGACAAGCTCGCTAGCATGACCGACTTCGAGCGGGCGCGCTATTTCGCAGCACAGAGCGCGGCGCTCACTTGGAAGACCTAAGAGTCGTTCGTGATGCAGGGCTGGTAGATGGCGATCATCGCGAATTCGGCCCTCCACCGGATCTAGCCCGCGGGCGACTGGCTCTGGAACACTGGACCGAGACATTCATTCTAGACCAAGCCCAAGGCAAGACTTGCCCCGCAGCACCGAACGGCATCGCAAGGATGCCGGACTTAACTGATGTCCGCTTCCGGAGCCGCCGATTCATTCCCGGGTGCTTTGCCGCCACGAATAGACGGTTCCTGCGCCAGTTTTCTTCGGACTAAGTCAACCACGCCTCCTGGTTGCAAAGCATCAGGCGACATCCCAAGAACCTCAGTTGCGAAACGCCTATCAAGCTCATGTCGCACGTTATCTCGATCCAGCTCGTTGAACGGAAGGAGACCCTTCTTCATGAGCGCGTCAAAAATACTGGTCGCAAATTTCAATTGTTTCGGGTTCAAAGCTGCGACGTCCAAGACGGGCAAGCTTCGTAGCGCTGTCCTGCCTATATTCCCGCGGCCGGACTGCTGCTTGTTGGCATGATACCAATGAAGCAGTAGACCAAACGTCGTATTACCCCAAGCCACTAGCGCTTTCTCTTGTTCCACGGACGCGAGGCGAATCGATATCCAGGCACGGCCACCGATCGTTCGGTAGGGTGTGAACTGCATGGCGGTCGGTTGGCTATTGAATTGGAAGTTCTGATTGAAGTGGCAGTGCGCGGCCGTGGCCCAAATCGTCGCCACCTTTTCGTTGATTACCAGCTTCTCTGTTGCATTCTTCGGGTGCTTTGGTTGTGCTTCCGAATCGGCAGGAAACATCATGGTCGTTTCGCGAGTCGCGTCGTGCGACCATAGTACTGGATACGTAGGCGCCGCGTGCTCATCAATATCTGAAATGAGAAACGGGCCGCGTATACCGCCGCCGGAAGGAGTGCCATTAATGTCTGAGTGGTAGGGACCGATCTCTCCGATGGCTTGCACAGTTGAAATTCGTACACTGACCGATTCAGCTTCTTGCATCGCAGGAAGCCAGATGCGGCCATTTGTGGCCATTTGGTAAGCAGTTTGCGCTAATGAAAGATCAGCGATCCGCGACGGATTCCATGCGCAATCCTCGGAGATTGGCGCGTCAATCGCTTGCCCGACGATGTCATCGCCGAAGTAGAGAGGCGTACCGCCTATCGGCCCATCCTCTAACCGCCTAAGGTTGTTTCCGTGTGCTAAACGCCGTATCTGTCTTGCGGCCGTCGCACCGAGGAGCGGGTATGCGGGACGTTCCTTTAGAACGACGAACGCTGCCCGTTTGCTCGGTGTACCGGTTTTCTTGCCAACGACGAGACATTCCCCCATCCCTGTGTCCGCTGAAAAGGACATCTCCTCAGGACTTGCGCCAGCGATTGAAACAAGCACCAGATCGCTGTAATTTTTTGCCAGGAGGGCTCGCGATGCTTCCCAGGCCTCGCCTGCGATGAGGCTCAGTGGCATTACCAACGCAAGCACGCCGCCCTTCTTGACCTTCCGATCAGCGAGAACGAGGAAGATCGAAGCCTCGCCAGCATTTCCGTGCGCGCTCGTGCCTTTGGTGAGCGTCTTCGTCGCTTTCGCCATCAGCCGCTGTTCTTCGGCCGTAGAGGTAAATGCTGCGAACATCGGTCGAGGGACTCCGATCTTTTGAGCCTCATGGCCTGTTGATCGCGTAAAGGGTGGGTTCATGACCACGACATCAAAAAAGCCGTCTGGGATCTCCGTCCACGCGTCGGTACTGGATTCGCCCGATCCACCGGCCGCTTTCGCCGTGGTCGCAATGATGTCCACTAACTTGTTTCCCTGTGGATCGAGTAGATTAAGCGACCCTAAAGCCACACCGCCATCTGCCTGCCTTCCAAAGGGAACTGTCAATATTGAGCTATGGTCGTAAGTCACCGTCGGATGAGTGCCTGCCAGCATCGACGCAGTAAGATGCGCTGCGGCCGGTAGCACATCGCATCCGACCATCGAGTTTGCCATCATGGCCGGGTGGAGAGTTTCAGAATCCCCACCGTTCAGCTCGTGCAATTGTCCGATGCGCTGATACGCTGTGGACAGCAGTGTTCCCGTGCCGCAAGCGAGATCGCCGATGCGCAGATTCTCTACGGCTTCAGGTAATGCCCATTTGTCAGAGCTGAGCGGTGTCTCTGGAGTGACCGCCAAGCCAACTAACAAGGCCGCAGACGCCGGTGTCGTGTAGTATGCTGCGAGGAACTTTCGGTCAGCGATGAGCTTTTGAAAAACAGCCCCGGTAAGGTCGTGGGAGCGCATCAGTCGATTCTCAACGAGCCTGTCTGCGGTCGTGGCTAGTCGATCAAGCAGCAACTTCGTGTGGCCGACCGGAACAGTTTGGAGAATGCGGCGCGCAATGTCGAAGATCGGCCAGTAATTGACCCTTAGGACCTTTCGCCACTCGTTTAGAACCGCGGACTTCGTCAGCGCTCCAGATCCGCGCAGTTCCTCGATCGAGAGAACCTGAGAAAGCCCTCCGGGTCCGCGCGCTAGGCTCTCTTGAAAGACAAACGCATTCGCGAGAATCGTCGCCGCCATGCGCCGTGTCTGTTCATCATCGTGCTGGCGTAGTTCTTTGCAAATCTCCTGCATCGCGCCAGGGTTTCCCTGCGCCACTTCCGCGAGTAGACCTGCCGCTTCGCTCACACCCTCCACTAACTTGTTTGCGGCTTCTTCGATAACTTTTGGAGGCACAGAAGCCGACTGCGTGAGAATGGAGAGATCAGAGATCCCACCGGTGAGCCAACCCGATTGAGGCCATCGCAGGCAGTCTTGGGTATTACTCCCCGTGTAGATTGCCATCTCTAATTCCGTTGTGGCTTCCAGCTCTTTCCGCAGCGACGTTCCAGAGTGCTGCTTCAAAGCTTCGGGAAGTTGAACGGCAATCGCCGAGAGGATCAAGCGCCCGTTACTGCGGACGCGTTCGCCGAGGCGAGCAGCAGCTTCAAGTTCAACCACGGGCGCCGGAGCAAACTCTGTTTCAATGACGACGGGCGAAACCGTTGCCTCCATTACCAGAATGTCAGGGCGCTTGTTGGTCCCCACCAGCATTCCAGTGGTCTCGGAGTGCACAACATCCGTCGCTCTCCAAGCACGCCGCGTTTCACGCAGCAGGCTCGCAATCGCGTCGTTTATCGTGTGTTCGGTCGTTGGCATAATGGTTTTCATTCACGATGTCCGGTGCGGGGCTCCTGCCTAAAGCGCCCTCCTTCGGGTTGCTGTACGAGGCGGCCGACGGTCCGCGCCGAGCACCCGAGCCGTCGGGCCGCCTCGCGTCGGCTCAGGGCGCCGGAGGCGACGAGCGGTCGGATCTGGACCCACTCGCCGTTCACGGCCCGCGGCCGCCCGAGGCGCTTGCCCTGCTTCTTGGCCCGCGCCATGCCCGCGCGGACGCGCTCGGCGATCAGGCCGCGCTCGAACTGCGCGACCGCGGCGAGCACGTGGAAGATCAAGTCGCCAACCGGAGACGACCCTGACGTGTCGAGCCACGCCTCGGAGTAACTGCGCAGTCCGACGCCCCAGCGACGCAGCTGCTCGAGCGTGCTCGTGGCGTGGCTCACGGACCGGAAAGCGCGGTCGAGCTTCCAGACGAGCAGCACGTCGATCTTGCGCTTGGCCGCGAGGTCGAGCACCTCACGCCACGCGGTGCGGCCGCGGAGATCGGTGGCGCTGGCGTGGTCGACGTGCTCGCCGGCGACCGTCCAGTCCTGCGCCGCGACGAACTCGCGCAACGGCAGCAGCTGCGTCATCGGATCCTGGTCTTTGTCGCTGGTGCTGACTCTCGCGTAGATCGCGGCGCGCATCGTTACCCCCTGGTGGTTCACCTTGCCTCCTAGTATACGCGCTAACAACGAGGAGTGCAATACGCGCTAACATGCTATACTAAACACCATGAGAAAGCTGACGCTCTCGGAACGTGGACGACGCGCGGGCAAGGCACGGCTCCAGGCGATGACGCCCGAGGAGCGCCAGCGCGTCGCTCGATTAGGCGCCGAGGCCCGCAACAAAGAGCTCACGAAGGAGCAACGCCAGGAGGCCGCCCGGAAGGCTGTGCTGGCTCGGTGGGCGCGAACAAAGCGACAGGGCCGAGGAGTCCCATAATCGATATTCCTTGTAGTCGACTGGCTGCACTATGACCACGGGCGATCCCGGTGAGAGAAGGCCGCGCGCGGCCGGGCTTCCGCGGGAGTCTCGGCCACGCGTGCGACGCGTTCCCGCCTCGACGGCTATCCATGTGTTCCGTGCAATCGACGTAGACCACCAGGCGTGCGAAAAGGCTAGGACGATACTTGAGCGCACCCACGAGTCTGCCGCCGCGCTTCTAAAAGCATTCGATCTGCTCAGAACGCCGCGCGGAAGGCGAACGGCTAGGGTGGGTATGACTACGGACGAGGAGCAGGATGTCCTGCGAGCAATGCTCGTGATGGCGGCCGCTGGGCTTGACGCGATGACGAAGCAGCTGATTCGCGATGCGCTCCCTCTCATTGCACACCGCAACAGCAGGGCGAGAGCGGAGCTAGAGAAGTTTCTCGCTCGGCAGTTCGCCGTCGACGTGCAGTCGATCACTGCTGGGAGATCAGCAAGGTTCGTGGCCGGGTTGTTATCGGCGTCCGACCTACCAAGCCGTGCGGTCGCACTGTATGTCGAGGATCTTACTGCCGGTAGCCTTCAGTCGGCGGAGGAACTGTCTCGGATAGCCGCCGCCTTTGGGCTTACTCGGGAAGACCTCGGAACGAATTTCGAGGATCTTAGGGATATCTTTCGGGTGCGGAACAAGATTATCCACGACCTTGATGTTAATCTGGAGGCAGCCGGCAGAGTGCGAAACATGCGAACCAGACCGCGAATGGCTGCCGACGCCAACGCGCTCCTTCAAGCGAGCGAAGATCTGCTGCGGGCAATTAACAATCAGCTCAGCGGACTCGGCGCAAGATGATCCCGATCTTCGACCGGTCCGGATCGCCGGTGGGTTGGCTAGATGACGACCGAATCCTTGACGACCACGCCAGACATCGCGCTCTTGTCTACAATGGAGCAGTATTCTCTTACGCGGCTACGTACTTGGGAACATTCAGTCACGGTCTCTTTCGCAACAAGCATGGCGCGACCGTCGCGTTCATTCCAGGCGCATCAGGCGTTCTCTTGCCGCGCACAAAAGTGCCACCGATCCCTCCTCTTCCTCACTTTCCACCAGTCAAGCCGGTCCCTCCGCTTCCACCGATCCCGCCGCCCCCGTCGCTGAGTTGGAGCGGAATGAGCTGGGAGCAATTCTTACAGGGGACGTGAGCCCATGATAGCCGACGATCGTTCCTGTCGCGTGAGTGATTCGCGAAGATGTTTGGCCAACTAAAGAGCGCAGTCGATATCCTCAGTGCGGCCGCAGGAGCCGTGGCCACCTTCAAGGACAAGAGAGCACGACGCGAGGCCGTCCTCGAGCTGCTCGGTACGTGTTTCATCCTCACGGACGTCACGAAGGACGGCGAGAAGCTTCTCGATTCCGTAGGCAATGATCCCGCTCGAACATTGACCAGCCTCCCTCCCGAGGAGGCAGATCTGCTGGCGCGCGAGTGGGCACTGATTGTTCACCGCCAGGCCGGACGACTTTACTCCTTGGCTGGTTCTCTTTTCGGGCAGGATGCTCTAGCGTTGGTAAGCCCGGGGCTGAAGGATCGCCTCGAGGCGGTGGTTGGCTCCAAGCTCGAGCGCGCGGATTCGCTACACGAGATTGGTGCCGGTCTAGTCTACTATTCGATGTTAGCTCGCGTCGATGATCGGGAGTGGCTTCTCGACGTTGTTCGGTCGATGTACCCGGGTCGAGCGGACGAACTTCTAGATACCAGGAAAGCTCGAGAAGAACTGGCGATCCTCGAACACGGGCTCGCGGAGTATCGCAAGCTGTGCGAACGCCTCGTCAGCGATAGTGAGATCGTAGCGATGGCTAAGGAGGCGCGAAAGAGATCACGGGAACCGTAGCTCGCACCCCAGGGCCCTGCGACCGCATGAAAACGGAAAGAGCCGTGGCGTGCGGGAGGTCGAGAAAATGAGGCCACGCGCAGGCCACGGTACGGCAGGGAGTCGCAGATGAGAGGCAATCGTTGAGAATCGACCCGAGGGACTTTATTGCTCCGCCTTTCCAGGCGTGTCCGCAATGCCATCGCGAGAGCTTTGGCGTGCTGATGATTCCCGGGCAACACTACGTGCGGCGGTGTCGGGAGTGTCGACACACGGCCCGCATACAGCTTCCTCCCATCAGGAAGACCGTGATCTATCTCGACCAGTTTGCCATCAGCAACATGATGCTCGCGCTGAATCCCGCGACCGATGCGCATCGGGCCAGACGAGTTGACCCCGCGTGGCTCCAGCTATTCCGCCGGCTCGACCACGTGGCGAAGGTTCAACTGGTCGTCTGCCCGGACTCGGGCTTTCACTGGGACGAGTCGCTCGTGTCGCCATACTACAGTGCGTTGAGGCGCCTGTATGAACTCCTTTCCGGCGGCGCCACGTTCCGGGACGCATCGTACATCGAGCAGTTTCAGTTGATCTTCGCAGCCAAGGCGTGGATGAGCGGGCAGTCGGCCCCAGGTTTTGACCTGCACGCCCGGGACGTCGTCGACGGAGAGCTGGACCGCTGGTGGGAGAAGTTCCAGATCACGGCCAACATGAATATCCCTCCGGAATGGCTCGACGATCTTCGCTGTGAACGAGACCGGGCGCATGAAATTATGGGGGAGGTGTTCGAACGGTGGCAGCAAGAGCGGCCATCGTTCGAGGACGTCTTCTCAGAAGAGGTGCGTGCGTACGGACAGCAGCTCCTGCGAGGGTACCTGCAGCACTTGCAGCGATTTCACCGCGTGCTGACCGGGCAAGAAGCACCGTCTCTTGAACTTCTTGGGACTCCGCCGGTCCGGACTCTACACGAGATCCGTGACGCCCTGCGCGAGTCCGGCGTAGAGGAACAGGACCTGTGGCCTAAGACCGCGGAATTTCTTGCCTCAACGGCTCTCACGCACGTTCCGTTCCTGCGGCTGCGTTGCATGCTCTTCGCGGCCGTCGCGAGAAAGGCGGCCGCGGGTCAGCAGCGACCACCGAGCCGGGGGTTCGCGACTGACGCGCTCATGGTGTCCTGTCTCCTTCCCTATTGCGAGGCCATGTTGGTCGACAACGGGATCGCGGCCTATCTTGCCGAGCAACCGTTAGTCTCCGAGGTCCAGCGGTATGGAACTCAGGTGTTCTCGTTCAACACTAGGGACGGGTTCTTCGGTTTCCTCGACCGCATTGAAGCAGGCGCTTCGCCGGAACACCTTGAGATGGTACGCACCGTGTACGGGCCCGATTGGGGCCAGCCATTCGAGACGGTCTATCAACAGGAGGATCATGAGAATCTCTGACCGCTGGGACGAAGGCGATGCGCCGCGAGGCCGCGAGGAAGGCCGTGCTGGCCAGGTGGGCCAAGACCCCACCGAAGCCCGGGGCGCAGGTGGGGAGGCAGAGCCGTGACTGAGTCGGACCGGTATGCGCCACCGCAGCCGATTCCGCACGCTCCCGCAGGACGGACGTACCCGCACGGCGGCCGGTGGCTCGCGCCACTGGTGCAAGAACGCTTCGGATCGGCCACCGCGTTCGCGCGGGCCGTCCCGATGACCCAGCGCGGGCTGGCCCGCTACTTTACTGACGCGGACTTCTACCCGCGCAGGCCCACGGTCGAGAAGATCGCACAGGCGCTGTCGCTGCGGGGCGCCCCAGTGACGGCCGACGAGGTGCTGGACCGCTTCGGAGGGCGCACCTACGAGGACCACCGGCGGCAGGAGGCGCAGTCCGTTCTGGCGCAGCGGCCTCCGTGCCCGGTCTGCGGCCGGCCCGTCCGGCGGTCTCCGTCGCGCCGCGCGTCGAAGCACGCCGCGTGCGGCCGCGGCTGCGACACCATCTGGAGGATCACGCGCGCGGGCGTGGAGACCCTGCTTGGCCGCTGGGTGGTTGTCATCATGGCCGCCGCGGCGGATGTCCCGGCGGGTCGGATCGCACGCCTCGTGCATGTGCCGCCCGTGGCCGTCACCACGTGGCTCGAAGAGTGGCATGGCCGCGTCGAGGAGATCCGCACAGCGGTGCGGGCGTCTCCGACGCGGCCACATTCGCTGATGCAGGCGACGGCGGGCGTCCTCGGGATCGAGCGCAGCGCCCTGGCGGCGCTCATCCACCACCGGATCCGCCACCCTGACAAGCGCCATCCCAATCGCCGCCGCGTGGTGACGCCGGCGTACCTGCAGGACCGCGTCCTGCGGGCGCTGGCCGGGTTCTTCAGCCGCTCGACGGACGAGGTCCTCGCGGCGGCGCAGCGTGGCACCATGACGGACTTTTACAAACAGCACGGGCCACGGGCGAGCATCCAGCGGTTCCGACCCGACCAGGCAACTGGCCGGTTGCTCAAAGCCGAGGTCCACATCGCCACGCAGTTCATCGTCCGCGCGCTTTGGCGCGGCGATTCCCTCGACGCGATCCGCCAGGCCCTGGAGGACGCCGAACTCCCCGGCTCACACGACCCGATGTGGACCGCGAAGCAACACGCCCTACCCGACCGCTGTGCGCCGTGCCGCGCCCTCATGGCCGCCTACCTCAACAAGCGGCAGGGGAAGACGCTCGAGGGGGTCGGCGAGGTCTGCGGCTGCACGAAAGTCTGGGCCGGGAAACTCGTGAAACGGGGCCTCAACGCCATGAAACATCCGACCCCAAGTTTACAAACGTTGCTCGCAAAGCCTTGCGCCACGAGGGGTTCCGAACTGCCGCCCATATAACCGCCCACAATCGCCCCGAGTTCTGATCATTGGTCGGACCCCGCGGCTTTCGCGGGGCATTTTAATTCGAGGCCGCCGCTGCTGCTGTTTCATACTTTGAGTTGTGAATGTTATCCACTACGCCGATCTCGACCTCGCCGCTGTCGTGCAACACCGCGACCGCGAGCTTGCCGCATGGTACAGCTTCCGCACCACTGACGACACCGGCACCGGTCGCGTTTCACGAGACCAGGTCGAGAACGTGCGTCATCAGCTCGGGTGGAGTCCCCGGTTCTCGGCGCGGGTGCTCAGAGACGGCGCGGACACGTTCTGGCGAGTAACGCCGCGTGGCGTCGTCTACCTCCGAGGTCCAGCGACAATCGCGGGCGCGCTTGGTGTGACATCATTCCACGTGGCCTACTGGGCGCCCCTTGATGATCTGCGCGGGGCGCTCGGGGCGGCTCGTGCCCGACTCGTGATGCGCGCCGTCGCGGCCCTGCGGAAAGGACGCCCCGTCTCGAACGCGACGATCGCGGAGATGGTGCACACATCCATCCGCACCATCACGCAGTGGAGGCGGACCGCCCGAGTTCACCCGCGCGAAAACTTCGTGCTAGTGGCCCCACTCCACCCTGGGCAGATTGCCGGCGACCTCCGGGCGTCAGCACCGGCACTCCGCACCGTGCGGTTCCGTGGCCGTCGCTGGGTGGCTCGCCGGATCGCGGATTCGCTGCAGATTCCCGAGGTGGGAGGGCGGTCGCGCTTACGGCACGTGAATCGGCGCCTGCGGCTTCTCGCCGGCGCGGCATCTTCCGCATCATCCGACGGGGGCCCTGCCCGTCGGCTCTACGCACCCGGTTCCACGCGCCGCGCCCCCGCGACCCCCTCCCCCGGTCTCCCAGTGTACGACGTGATCACCCCGCTCGGCGAGGGACGGCGGTCCCATCGGGCGGTCCGGGTGTGGGGGTCAAGATCGGAAGTAAGCGGTCGAAGTTTTGTGCACGGGGACAAGTTGTGAGCGACGTCGCCAAAGTCCGATCGTGTGCCGAGTTGGCGCAGGCGCTGATCCCACCGTTGGACGCAGCGGTCTACGCGGCCCTGAAGGTCGACATTGCGGCGCACGGTGTGCTCGTCCCGGTGGAGTACGACGAGGCCGGCCATGTCCTCGACGGCCGCCACCGGGTCCGCGCCTGGGAAGAACTGAAAGCCGAAGGAACCCGCTTGCCGGACTACCCACGGACCGTCCGCGCGTTCACCTGTGATGCTGAGCGGGTCGAACACGCGGTGCGCCTCAACTGCGCGCGCCGGCACCTGACACGGGAGCAAAAGCAGAGGATTGCGGCGACGCTTCGGGAGCACGGGTGGACGACACGCCGCATCGCCGGACTCGTCGGTGCGGACCACAGCACGGTGGCCCTGTGGGTGCGAGATGTGTCGAAAATTCGACACGTCGTCACGGATACGCTGGGTCGCCGACAGCCGGCCACGAAGACGCGGCGGCCGGCGATCATCGCCACCACATTAGCGGAGCAGCGCGCGGCGCTGCGGCTCCTACCGTCCCTCGACGGGGCATCTGACGGCACGGCGGGCGTACTCACTGTTCGCGCCGCGGCCAAGGCCGCCGTCCGCGCCGATCGCGAGGCAGCCCGCAGAGCGGCGGAACAGACGGGTGCCACAGCGCCCTTGCCGCGTGATGTGGATTTGCGGCATGGTGACTTTCGGGATGTGTTGCGGCGGTTCCCCAAAGCGTCGGTCGACCTGATCTTCACGGACCCGCCGTACTTGAAAGACAATCTGCCGTTGTACGCCGATCTGGGGCGCGCAGCCGCACGCATCCTCAAGCCCGGCGGCAGCCTCGTCGCATATTGTCCACACTACGCGATCCACCACGTTATCGCGTCAATGGAGGGCGTGCAGCCGTTGCGCTTGTGGTGGCTGTTTGCTGTCGTACACTTCGGCGGCCAGAATCGGCTGCCTGGCGCGCATGTGTGGGGCTGCTGGAAACCGCTGGCGTGGCTCGTGCATGGCACGCTGTCGGCCGAGGTGAAGAAACGCGAGCTGATCAACGACATTGTGCGATCCGAGCCGCCCGACAAGACGCTACACGACTGGGCGCAGAGCGAGGTTGAGGCTCGCTACTACATCGAACACTTGACCACTCCTGGCGACATGGTGTTGGATCCGTTCTGCGGGTCTGGGACGACGCTGCTGGCTGCGCTGGCGCTTGGGCGGCGGGCCGTCGGGATCGAGATTGACGAGGCCACGTTCCAGCGGGCGAGGAGCCGGATCGCCGGTGTGAGTCGCGCGGGGAGTCCGCCGATCGTGGGCAGGCGAGCGGATGATGCCTGACGCCCCTTCCCCGTTCGTCACCGTTCAAGAAATCGCGGCACTCCTGCGCGTCCCGGTCAGCCGCGTGTACGCGTGGACGGCACGCCGCGACCCCGGGTCCATCCCCAGGTACAAGGGGGGGCGATGTTTGCTCTTTGATCCGGTCGAGGTCGTCGCGTGGTTCAAATCGGAGCAGCGCGTTGGACAGGATCTCGGCCCTCGGAATCGGGTGCGTCTGGCCCGATCCCGGCGTGGGCGGTTGACAGAAGTCACCTCGCCACGTAGGATCACCGTGACTTCGTCATGCGGAGGCAACGATGCGCGTACCCGCAACGATGACGATCCGAATCGACCCCGACGTGTACCGCATCCTCAAGGCCCACGCGCGGCCGCTCGTGGACACCCCGAACAGCGTGCTCCGTCGGCTTCTCAACCTCGAGCCACAGCAGACTCCGACGGACCCGACGACGCGCGGCGGGGGCTCGGGGATCACGACGACGTCTGAGCAGGCCGGCGCTTAAATGGGCACGGTACGCTATCGGGCCGATCGTGGCGCGCATCAGATCGACTTTGTGGACGCGACCGGCCGCCGGGTGCGGCAACTCATCAACGGCGGCGAGCGGTTGGCCCGCCGGATCCTCGAGCAGCGCGAGGCTGAGGCGGTGCTCGGCGTGCATCGGATCGCGCCCGCGCAGACGCCGCGCTTCGGAGACTTCGCTGACGACTGGCTGCGGCGCGGCCGGGCGCGGGGGCTAAAGCCGAAGACGCTGGAGTCGTACGAGGGGACCGTGAACGTGCACCTGCGTCCTCGCTTCGGCGAGTCGCGACTCGGGACGATCAGCCGACGTGACGTCGAGGACTTCGTGACTGCGCTCGCGGAGACCGGCACGCGGCGCGGCAAGAAGAAGCGTCGGGTTCCCCTCTCCCCGACGACCGTCAACTACGCGCTCCACGTTCTCAAGTTCATTCTCAAGGACGCGGTCGACCAGGGACACCTGACTGAGAGCCCCGCCGCCCTCGTGCGACCGCTGCGCGCGCCCGACCGGGTGGACGGGGAGCGCCTGCAGATACTCCGGCCGGACGAGATCGGGCGACTGCTCGACATCGCCCAAAAACCCTTCCGAAGTCTCTATCAGCTCGCAATCTACAGCGGGATGCGACGGGGCGAGCTATTGGCGCTCCACTGGTCGCAGGTCGATCTGCGCAACGCCCGCGTTCACGTCCGTCGGACTCGGGGGCGCGTCAAGGATGGCGACGTCTATCGCGTTGTGGAGGGGCCGCTCAAGACGGCCGCGTCCCGGCGCGTCATCGATGTCCCCCGCCCTGTCCTGCTGGATCTGCCCGGGAGCGACGTGGAGGACGATTACGTCTTCCGCAATCGTGACGGCGCACCGCTGGACCCGGACAACGTCGACCGCACATTCACTCGGCACCTCACGCTTGCCGGGGTGCCGATGGTTCGGTTCCATGATCTGCGGCACACGCACGCCAGTCTGTTGATCGCCGCCAACGTCCACCCGAAGGCGATCCAAGCACGGCTCGGGCATACGTCGATCACGACGACCCTCAACACCTACGGACACCTGATGCCGTCGGCGTTTCAGGGGGTCGGCGAGCAGCTGGATAGGCTGCTCAGCGGCACCAAGAACGGCACCAGGACGGCACCAGACGCGACAGGGGAACAGGTCGATGCGCGGAAACCCTAGTGAAATATGGTCGGGCCGGGCGGATTTGAACCGCCGACCACCTGAACCCCATTCAGGTGCGCTACCGTCGCGCGCCGAGCCATGTGAATGAAGGGCTGCCGGACCAAGATCACCTGATTGCGCCACCGAGATTCCCCCCTCCCAGTTGTCGTCGGCGGCTGAAGCGCGGGCCCGATTCCCGAAATCTGTCAAGCCCACATGCCCATTTTCACTTGTTTTTACGAATTCGTTGCACGCCATACAGAGCCTGAACGGCCGACGACGTACTTACGCATGATTATGCAACTTCTGCCCACTCACGTCATCGTGAATCTGAACGAATTTAGGGCAACTCGAAAATCGTATGGTATCTTCGTCCGTAACGGAACCAGGGGGTGGACGACTCCCATCCTCCAGGCTGAAACCCTTGCGCGGTCATCCAGTGGCCCGCCGCTCCTTCCCGTCGGCGCAGGCGCGCCGCGTCGTTACCTGTGCTTCACCTGTGGCACTCGCGTTTGGAATGCTCCGGCCCGCGACGCATCGCTGATCGACGAAGGGCTGAACCTTACGAAGTTCCGCCATTGGGTAACACGGTGGTCGGCGAAGGTTGCGAGAGACAGGATGTGGAAATTCGGGAGGGTGCAAGGCGATGAGCAGCACATTCGTGTGCGATATCCAGTGCAAGGATTGCCCGGCGCAGGCGCTCCGAGCGATCAGGGTAGTCTTGCGTCGGGTCCAGCATGGCTATCCTTGGGATTGGAGCAGACTCCGCCGGCGTGTTCGGCAGTTCGAGACCGTTGACGATCTCGACGAAGCCGCTGGCCAATGGTTCCCCGACCCGGTCACGCACACTCATACAGGCCCAACCCGGTTTCCCCTCCCCAGGTGCTGTCGGATGGAGGCCGCGTTTAACACGACTGGCGTGGTCCGCTTCGCGAAGAAGACTGAGTTCTTAGCGGGACTCGTGGCCCATGAGTGCGGTCATGCGGTGACGACCTATGCCCAGTTTTCGGCGCGCGAGGGGAATGACGCCGGCTGGGCCTCAGAGCTCTGCGCGAATCGGTACGTGTGTAAGTGGGGGTTCGATAGCCGAAGATGGCGCAGGATCATCCAAGCCCAGTTCGGGCACATGGTCGGCCTGCCCGGCACCACCGTAACGGTTGGCAGCGTTTCCGGTGGAACTGCAGTCACGTTCCGCGTCACCAAGGACTTCCGTCTGCAACGCTTTTAAAGGCACGCCTTAGACATGCGCGAGCCCGGCTCATCGGGTGCGTCTTCGGGTAGCGGGCCCCCTGCACCCTAATCTTAGATCGGGACTGGAGCCTCCGACCTGACGAAGCGGTCCCCTACCCCTCGGGCGCGACGCGTCATTCTACCGCGGGTCCCCTTCTGTCTGCGCGCGGCAATCCGCCGGGACGCTTACTGCCTCGGCGGCCTTTAGCGCGCCGCAGGAAGATCCACGACCGCGAGAGCTGCCCTCAAGTGAGTATCGAACAGTTCGCGGTTCGCAGTGTGGGCGGCCAGCCACCACATGCCGACGCACCCTTTCTCGCGGACTTGTTGCGCATTTGGTCCCGAACGCGGGCCTGTCCCGGGCCACATTACACCCTGCCCGACACGCTCGGCCGCCGCGTGCACCGCGACCGCGGCTTGGCGGAGCGAAGCCAATTCGAGATGCTGCTCGGCGCACCGCAGGGACGCAACGGCGTCCTTGGTCCCCAGCCCGAACCCGGCCTCCAGCCGTGCAACGACCAAGTAGAGGACGGCAGCCGTGGCGTGTGCCCGTGATCCCCCCACGGCCTCTGCGACGCCTCTCAGGACGCGGACAACGGTTGCGGGATCACGCGCATCGACCTTCCTCAGCGTCTTGAGGCGTTCCGCGAGCGTAAGGAGTGGCGTACCAGGTGGCTCCGCCTCCACAGACGGTGGGGAAGCTTGAAGAGCTGGTTGCACAGGAGGTTCACGTCGTGAACGCTCCGGCACCGCCAAGACATCTTCCAGTTGTCGGACCAAGTGGCTGAGTTGCTGGAGCATAGGACGGAGTACCTGGAGCGCCAGGCGCGGGTCCACATGTTCGGCCCAAGTGCTCATGCGTGCCCGCGCCCTGTTCAACCAAGGCACGATGGCTTCGCTGTCATCTGCCGGGCCGGCTGGCGCTAGCGCAGGCGCTTCGTTGTTGGCGGGGGCGGTCGCATGAGAGAACACTGGGCGCTCTCGAGGAGGCAGGAGCCGCCATCCCTGCGTGCCGACACGTTCGAAGACGTGCGGGCGTTGCCGCAGCGCGATCGCCACCGACGCATAGGAACAGCGACGCCTTGCAAAGACCTCGTGCCTGAGGGTTGACTCGTTCACAACGATCTCGCCATGCGCGGCGTGATCCTGCAAGACGTGCACGATCGCCGTGATCACTCCCTCGTCCACCGGCTGGGTCATCAGCTCGAGCTCCTCCCAGCGTCGTGCCGACCGATAGACGTCTTCGTCAACCTGGATATGGAAGCGCACCTCGGGATCGGTATGCGATCGTGGGGCCCCGCGCTCGTCCGGTGTGAAGCGTATAACGTTCTTGATGACACACTCGGCTGGGCGCGTACGCAGCTCGAACTCATCAAAAGTTCCCGTGCGCGAGAGGGTGAGAATGGTACCGGGTGGCCAATCATGGGCCCATAGGAAGTGCGGCAAGTCGGTCTGGTTGAACAGGACGTGCCGTGCCCGGTCGAGCTTAACGGTGACCCCCCTCCTATCCAGTTGGGTCGTCAACCGAAACTCGGACCGGTCTAGCGGGCAAAGTTTCTCTGCTGCATCGGGCAGCTCGATTACACCCAGATAGAGGGCCTCCGCCCGCAGCACTATCGTAACAACCCCGGTCTCTGGCTGCGCTGTTTCCGCGGCCGTGATCCTTTCCTCAAGCTCCTTCTTGTCCTGATCGAGGTGGTACCCTAGCGCTCGCAGTGCATTGTTGGTGCCGCGCGGAGCCTGGAGGCGTACGTTGCCCTCGTAGCGCGCGCTCACCCCTGTCCACGCCGGCTTCGGTTTCACCGGTGCGCGGGCGTCTGTCCGCCTTCCAGCCAGCGACGGCGATGGATGCGGCGTAGTTGGCTCGAATTGAGGTTCCTTCCCGTCTGTCGGGGAGAGTGTTTCAGGAGCGAGCGGCGCGGTGGAGCCGCGCCTCTGACGGACCCGTTCGTTCTCTTGTTCCGCGGGCATCGATGAGCCCGCCTGCGGCGCGGTTACGCGCCCATCCGCTATGTCCGCCTCAACCTCAACCGTCCGGTGCGGCACCCCATCAGTTGCCCCGGATGGGCCCTGGGAGTCTGCTGGCTCTGGTTCCGGGAACGTGGCGACCGGTTTGGAGGGTGCCGGTTCCGACTCGAGGACCGGTATGGTGAGGTACCGGGTCTGCTGGTGCAGTTTCGGCAGCGCAACGCCGTCTCGGCGCACCCCGGAGACGTCCAGAACGTGACCTAGCGCTCCTTCTTCAGGCGCTTCCACAACGCGGGCGATGATCTGGATGAACAACGCGCCTTCAACACACGCGCCGAGGCCGGCCTTCTGCAGCAGTACTTCCCCTACGCACTGGCCTCCTGCCGCAAGCCCCTCATATCCGGGTGTGATGACCAGGCGAGCGGGATCGCCCTCCGACTCGACCCAGGCGAGCTCCTCGGTACTGCTGAAGCCCCCTAGTCCCTCGATACTCCCTTTGATTTGCAGACGTGTGGCCAGAAATGTTTGGAGTCCCGATAGCCAATCCTCGCATTTCTCCGGCGCTCCGCCGAAGTGAAGGATGATCCGACGGAGGAATGGCCACCGTGCCCTGAGCCGAGTGGATATGTCAGGGGCCGGTTGCTCGCCTTCGGCACGCTCCAGTTCCCGGCGCATTGCGGAGGTCAGCGGTCGGACACCTGCGGCAAGGTACCATGGGAGGAACGTGGCATCGCGAAGGCGGCAAAATTGTGGGGCAGCGACCTTGGCGAGCGCGCCCCAATGGGGATTGTCCTCCCAAAGGGTCTTGTCCGGAAAGTCGAGACGGCCGTCCTGGGTGAGAATGAGGCGACGGTGAAGCTCGGCGGATTGGGGCAGTTTGCGCTCGGCCGCTGCCCTAGCCAACCAGCGATACGCCGACCGGATGACGGACTCGTCTCCTTGGTCTGGCGGTATAGGGTTCTTGGCTGCTTTGGCCGCGATTTCCTCGAGCACATCAAGGTAGTCCGTGGCCTCAATGATCGATCGGGCGCCGAGCGCTCGATACAAATCCTTGAGCTGGCTTGGCGCGCTTTCCGGAATAACCGGCCGGTAGTCCCCGAAATCACCCGTTTCGACCAGGAGCAGATCGCGCGGGCGGTAGTATCGGCCGTTCTCATAGATCAGGAAGCGATCGGACAGGTCCTTCTTCCTGGGCAAATCCTGGCGGTGCTCGGCCAACCACTGATAGACTTTCGCAGATGGTGGCGCCCCTGTCGATGCGAGAGCGTCGAGATGCGCTAGCACTTCCGCCACGTCGACTTCGGTGTGAAACTTGAGCAGGTCGGGGAGGACGCTGTCCGGCAAGAAGCGCACATCGGTGAAGAGCAGTCCGTGTCCGGCGAGCTCTCGGAGTCTCTGGAAGGGAGGTGCGACATCCCTGGGCCGCATTAGGTCTGTGCGACCCTCCGCAGGGATCCAGTGGAGTTTCTGTAGGGGCTCGAGACCGGTGGTGAGGGTCTGGAGGATCTCGCCCCAGTCATCTTCGTGACGCAAGTCCTCCACCATGCGGTCCAGGCCGTGGACAACAGTTTGGATCCGCGTGCGGCGCTCGGGTTCAGGGGTTACCAGGCACTCATCTACGACCGCAACAAGGTCCGACGTGGAAGGAAAGCGCTGAACGTCCAATAGGTGCCAAAAACGCTCCCACCGAAGGGGGTCGGGGACCTTCTCGTGGGATCTGGATCTCCTTAGTTCGGGCGTGATCTTGGGCGACACCTTGGGGTCGATCACGGGCGCCTGAGGCCCGACAATATCCGTCAGCCAGGGGCTCGGGAAGAACACGTCGGCACCCCGGCGCCAGTCGCCCTGTTTGGTCGGAACAAGTTGGGCTTGACGCAGCTGGTCGGTCAGCGACGGTTGGCCTGGGACGACCAACCGGTTGTCCATGTGGGCCTCGCGGAGCCACCTCAGCGCCTCGTGCCGGACCTTGTCAGTGAGGTCCGGCCACTGGCGGAGGAGGTAGTCCCGGATAAACTCGTGGGTTCCTAGCTCGCTGAACCCGACACCGCTCCGGAGGAACGTCCGCATGTCACCCGTGGAGAACTCCGCGTGGATGACATCGTCAACCGGTAGGAAGCTGGGGAGGGACTCGCTACCTTTCACGCGGAGCGCGTGGTTCAGTGTCGACGCACGGAGGGAGCCGTCCTGGGTCAGCCACACAGGAACCATCTGGAGTCGCCGGAGGTCTTCTCGCACCGCCGTTTGGTTATCGATCCACGCCCGCTGGAGGTGGTCATAGAGAACCTGCAGGTCGCCGACAGTCCACCCAAGCTCCTGCGGCTTCAGGGGGCCCGGCGGGAGCGCGCGCACGAGAACCGCGAGAATCCTCGATACCGTCAATCCGGACAGTTTGAGTTCCGCCCGGTGAGGCTCGAGCAGGTCGCACGTTCGTTCACTATCAGGAGTCGACAGGTCGGCATGTTGGAGCTTCAATAGCACCTCCACGGCCGGTTGGTCTTCATCCGTAGGCACGATCAAGTCGGTCGGAGACGTGAGCCGGCGCCGACGATCGGGGATGCAGGGGAGTATGCGCACGCGGGCCCAGTCTTCGCTCCGGTTCTCCTGCGAGAGGACGTACCGGATCAGATCCTCAAGCCGGTTACGAGTACCAACCAACGGATGATTGCCGTCGAGGGCCTGAAAGCCCGGCGTGAGGATGCTGCTGAGGTAGGATAGCAGATCCTTACGCGTGAGTTGCGGGACGCCGAGGGCGTCATATACGTAGCGCAGTTGGCGATTGGTTAGCCCTGAGTGGACGATTGGGAGACTCTCGCACTGTGCCGCGATCTTCCGCTCGGCCTGCTGCGGGTCTACCCAGTACACGTTGCGCGGGATCTGCCATCGGTTCCGGTGATCGGGCAGAACAGCCATGCGGGTGAGCGCCTCGTGGACACGCTGGGCTGGTTCCCGGAACAGATCAAGGATGGTGCGTTCGTCGAGTGGGAGAGCGGCGTACAGCGCAGCGGCCGCCTTTCCGCCGTCGCCATCCATCGCCTCAAGCAACGCGTCCCGCAATCGCTCGACGTTGGTAACGATGAGTTTCCCGAGCGCCTCGATCACGGCCCGGTTCCAAGCTCCGCCGCCTGGACCTGTTTCGACAACATGTCTCCGCGTGGGATCTGGAATGAAGTGCCCGTTCAGCATCATCTTGAATCCGAGTTTGAGGTCTAAAGGGAGCACGCTATAGAGGAGACCATCCGGAGCGTTTGTCGAGAGCACGACCGCAAGTTCCACTTCACGCGACCGGGCAATGCCGACGCCTTCGGATCCTGAGGCGAAAGTGTCGGCGGCGTGGAACCAGCGTTGGGTGCTTAGTACCTCAAGGGCGTTCTTCCGAGGGTCGTACTTGGAGAGGGTCACGGTGTCACCGTTTCTGAAGGCCACCCAGGTTGGTGACTTGGGGAGTGTTTCGATGTAGACTTCGATGGCCCGGACATTGCGCAAGAACAATAACAGTTCGGTTAGGTGCGCGCGGAGCACGCGCTCAAACTGGCGTTCTTGGTGAGGCTCGACCACCGCAGCCTGTTGGGAGAATCTGGCCAGCACCGAGGTCCGATCACGCCGGAACGGCAGAATGATGCTCGTCCACTTCCCATCGGGTTCGAGATCGGCATCACACTCCAGTACCATTCGCTCCCAGTTCAGACGGACTCGGCGCCCGTTGGAGCGGATCTCAGGCGTGTCGGTGATGGAGTACACTGCGCCAAACCCTGCTCCAAAATATCCGGCGGCGCGCTCGGTGCGCTGTTTGTGCCCGGAATTGATCTCGGCGATCGCCCTGAGGTCAGCCTCGTCAAACGGCGGCCCATCATTGTTGACCTCGACACGATTTGAGAAGAAACGGAACCGCACAGTTTTGGCCCCGTAGCGGCCACCCCGGGCGTCCCGAGTGGTCACCCCGGCGTCGTCGGCGTTTTGAATGAGTTCTTTCGCAAGAGCCAGGAAGCCGACGTAGCCATGCAGATGTTCGGCGACAATCCCAACGGGGTTGGCGCCGATCTTGTGGAGTTCGGTCCACGCCATTTCTCTACTCTCCTACGTGCTCCCAGTTCAGCGGCTTGCCATCGGCAAGAACGACCGCTCCCTTTTCCGTCACAACCGGCACGAGATAGGTGTCGGAGCTACTGCGAAGCGAGCGTTGTTCCTCACGGATGAATCCCTCTCGCAGTAACCGCTCATAGGTTTTCTGCAACCTGCGGCGAGGCCGGAGCGTCGCGAGCGCCGCCCACGTCGGGAACCGGTGGAGATGCCGCTGGCGCCGTCGGCGCTCGTCGGGAGGGTACCGATTCACCAAGGCGTAGTCGTTGCCTTCCAGGATGTGCGCTAGCGTCTTCCCACTGTACGGCTGCCGCCCTTCCTTTTCCAGGTCCATGTTGGCCTGGATCGTCTCGATCCACACGGTCGGGAGGTCGAACAGCACCGACGGATTGGGGACGTCCTCGATCCGCAGGTCCGCCCAGGGGACGCCAAGGCGCGGATTGCATCCATCGCACGCTCCGCACGGGGTGGCGAGAGTTTCTCCAAAGTAAGTGAGCAAGCGCTGGCGACGGCACTGATCGGGTCGAGCCTCGGCATAAGCGATCATCTGGCGCAGCTTCCGGTAGGCCCCCGCCACCACGGCCGCATCTGGCGACTCAACTGCCGGGTCGTAGGACTGCCAGGTTGGACCCGGCACGATCGACGCTACCCGTCCATAAGGTCTGTAGATCACGTGCTGGTCCAGTGCAAGGCGCACGAGCAACCGGTCCAGATCGGCCGGAGCCAGCCCTGCCGCGTGCGCCAGCGGGAGTATATACATGACTTGACGCTGATACGGCCGGAGCACACCCGTCCGCAGGAGCGCCTCGAGGCCGGCGTACTCGTCCCCGCGCTCCAGAAGGGTCTCCAGCGTGCGACGGTCGGTCTGGACAGTGAGGATCGCTTCCCGGGTGACATCTACCTCCCGCCGGATCAGGCCGCGGTTCTCCAGATGAGTTAAGGCCACCTCAAGGGGGATCTCCTCAAGGTCCACTTCCTCGGCGAGTTCCTGGAGGTCGACCAGCTGCCCTTCGGCCAGCCTAGCCCGCAGCGCGGCCGTGAGGGCTCTGAGTTTCGAGAAATCGATCTGACCCTGGTCGGCGAAGTATTCCTGGATCTTCACGTCTGCAGGGCAGTAGAGGAGAACGCAGTAGGCGGGCTCCCCGTCCCGACCGGCACGCCCAACCTCCTGGTAGTAGCTCTCGAGATCGCCAGGGACATCGTAGTGAATGATGTAGCGGATATCACGCTTGTCGATACCCATACCGAACGCCTTCGTGGCCACGATGATCGGGACGAGGCCATCCATGAATTGGTCCTGGATGTCCGCGCGGTCGAAGGCGTCCATCTTACCGTGGTACGCTCGGACAGTGAATCCGGCTGACGCGATCCGGCGCGCCAGCGTCTCTGCGCCGTGGACGGTTGCAACATAGACCACAACCGCGTCAGCGTGCCGATCGGCCGCACGGAGAATTGGGAGGAGAACGCGGAATTTGTCCGGCCGGCTGCGGACGTGATAGTACCAGGCGTGCCGATTATAGACGATCAGTCGGAGGTTGGGGCGATCGACCGACGTGCGGATGACCGTGGGATCCCGGAGGCCGAGCACGTTAGTGATGTCCTCGGCGATCGCCGGTGTTGCCGTCGCGGTGAGCGCTGCGACAGGGGGACGCTGCACGCCGTTCGGGTACATCGTCGGGATCGCTCGGTACTCCGGCCGGAACGTGGGCCCCCACATTGAGACGCAGTGCGCCTCGTCGACCACCACCTGTGCGATGCGCCTTACGCGCAGGACCTCCTGCAAGTACGGATCGCGGAGCCGCTCAGGACTGCAATACAGGAGGCGCGTTTGCCCGGCGCGGACCCGCCGGTACACATGCTCGCGCACGTCGGCCGGCAGATGACTCGTGAGCGCGTCCACAAGGTCAATCCGCCGCCCCTGTAGTTGGTCGACCTGGTCCCGCATAAGTGCGATGAGCGGTGAAAACACGACCGTAAGATCGCGCCGCAAGAGCGCCGGCAGCTGGAAGCCGAGCGATTTGCCGGCGCCGGTCGGGAGCACAGCCAAGATATCGTGCCCCATCAATGACTCCCGGACGATGGCCTCCTGCTCCTCCGACCTGAACGCCTCGTGGCCGAAGATGTCGCGGAGGAGCTGGAGGAGTTCGCCCCGGCGCGCCGCGTACGCGTCCGCCGTCAGGGGGCCTACCAGGTTCCAGGTTTCGAGCCGGGTGGCAACCTCCGAGAGCAGGGTTTCCGGGATCTGACCAAGTTGGGCGGCCAAGTCTCGGCCTAGCATGATGGCCGGTATGTGCCGCGCGACTGCCTCGTACGTGGACCGGCGGTCCCCTTCCACCTCGGGCCGGCGCGTGAAATTTGGCAGGCAGTTGAGAAGCCTCTCCCGATAGGATTTTCCGTGAATCCTCCGGTCCAGCAGCAGGACCGCACCGCGATCGCTGGGCGTACGGATCAGTCGCCCGAATCCCTGCTTAAATCGCAGGGCCATAAGGGGGAACAGGAAGTCGTCGAATGGTCGCCCCCCCGCCTGTTCAATCGCCTCCATCCGGGCTTCGAGAACGGGGTCGCCGAAGAACGGGAATGGCAGTTTCTCCATCACCACGATTGACAGCGACGGCCCGGGGACATCTACGCCTTCCCAAAAAGACTGAACACCCAGGAGCACCGAGCTCTCGACATCTCGGAAGCGGCGTTTGAGTTGGTCCCGGCTTTGACCTGCAACTTGCGCCAGAACCTCGACCCCATCAGCGGTCAGTGGCGCGGTGATCTTGGCGAACACACCCTCCATGCGGTAGCGGGCAGTGAACAGCACGAGACCGCGGCCGCCAGTGAAGCGGAGAAGGTGTGTGAGTTCCTGCGCTACCTCCTCCGTGAACGCCGGCACATATGTGGCTGCCGGGATATGGTTGAGGTAACGCGTCAATACGAGCAGCGCGTTCTCGTAAGGCAGGTTGGGAGGAAGCGGATGGAGGTCGGAATCAGTCACCCGATCCTGCAAGCCCAGCCGGTCCCGGAAGTGGGTAAAGTCATTCCGTTCAATCGTCAGCGTAGCGGATGTTAAAACGAGCGACGTCAGCTGCGCGAACCGGGGTTGCAGGTCGGCTGCGACCGAGATGGGTGCGGACCGAAAGGCCCAGCTTGGTGGATCGTCCCGGCGGGGATCGACATGCAGCCAGTACACGTTGCGCCGAGAATCAGCACGCGGAAGGACTTCGAGCCGGGCGGCTTCATTCTCGACCGCCTGCTGCAGCGCGAACAGATCGCCCCGATAACGGCCAGCGTCAGCAGCGACGTCCAGGCCTTCGCGAATCTGCCTAAGATCCTCGGCGAGCGCAAGTAGACAAACTGTTCTGAGGTGAGCTAGCGCCGCATCGATGCGATCCCACCGCTGCGCATACTGATTCCGAAGGTCACGACGGATTCTGAGCGTGACGCCGTATAGTTCGCTCACCTCGCGCCCACTGTGGCGCGCGAACTCGAGGAGCAGTACGCCAATCTCGCCGAGCTGCTGCCTCGCCACACGCACCTTGCGGAACGCCGATGAGATGAGACGAGTCAGTGTGGAACCAGGCCGCACTGCGGCCTGAAGCCGCACCAGCAGGCCCAACCGGTCCCCCGGATACAGGATCTGCGAAAGCGCATACCCGATCGTCTCCGTGCCAACTTCTTCTTGGAGCGCTTCCGTCGCCGCGTCTTCGAACCCATGGGCCTCATCGATCAGGAGATGGGGCACCTGGCTGCGGTCAGCTTGGAGCCATAGCGCGTGGTTGAGAACGAGCACGTGAGCCGTCTCAGCGGCGCGCCGAACAGCTCCCCAGAAGCACCCGCGGTACCGGCCGCAGGTGCTGGTCGGACAACTGTGCTCGAGCGCGCGGACCTGCCCGACAAGGGTCGAGAAAATGGGGAATCGCTCTCGCAGACGAAAGGACAGGTCGTCCAGATCGCCCGTGTTCCCGGAAGCACTAGCCACGGTGCCCCACCGCACGAGGTAGGCTACAAGGAACCGCTCATCTGAAGGGGTTTTTACCGGATCGAGATCCCGGACGAGGCGCTCCAACCGCGTGAGGCACAGGTAATTCTCTCGCCCTTTGACAACCTGGAAACGGAACGGATACCCGGATTGCTCCCTGAGCTGAGTTAGGTCATCCAGCAATTGCGTCTGAAGAATGTGGGTACGCGTAGCGATGCCGACCTGCTGTCCCGTTTGCAGCGCGAAGAGGGCGGCGGGGAAGCCGAGGGCGAGGCTCTTGCCAGTCCCGGTCGGTGCCTCAATGAGCTTCGCCCGTCCATTCACCAGTGCGTCGGCGACATGGCGAACCATCGCAACCTGCGAGGGGCGCGCATCTCGCCCGGTGCGGGTCACGAACATCTCGAACGCTTCCGCCACCGCCTGTGGCGTAAGTTCAGGAAGTACCGAGCCTGCACCGACCATCGTGCCGCTGAAATCTGCACGCCGCGGCGGGGTCAACACAGCCTCCACGCGCGTGACGTCGCCTCGCACCCGCAGGAACGAGCTCCATTCAGGGAGGAGGTACGCCAGCACAGCTCGATCGTCGTCAGGCAGCGCCCGTAGCGCCTCGACTAGCGCGTCGAACAGCGCCCACGTGCACCCAGCATCGTACAGCGCGTCATGGTAGTCCGATCGAGTTGAGTGCTCGCGGATTTTGGCAGGACAAGAGAGCTCAAGGGAGTCGATGAGTGCACCGAGCGTACGATCAGTGAGGTCCGGTCGCGCCAAGTGCACGAGCTCCCACGTATCGATACACTGATTGGGGATCGGGCCGACGTGCGCCTCCAGAAAGGGCAGGTCGAAGTCAACCCCATTGTGGGCGACAACCGGAAGATCCTGGAGCATGGATTGGACACGGGGCCACACAACCTGCAGGGGCGGCGCTGACCGCATCGCGACCTCCACAGGTCCGCCGGCGACAATGCCAAGCTTATCTCGAAGCTCAGGTGCGATCTCGCGATCTGCCGGGTTGACGTACGTTACGAGAGGCTCGCACTCCAGATGCCCGTGGTGGACCCGAAAGGCCGCGATCTGAATAACTCGGTCCGTGCCCTTGACCATGCCCGTTGTCTCGATGTCGAGCACAGCGTAGTGCTCGGCTGTTCGGGGGAGACAGAGCACGGACACGGGGATCGGGTTCCTAGCCGGTTCAGATGCATGGTCGCCCGTGGCCTCCTCAATCGGTTCATGGCCCTGGACATACCAGTGGCCACTGAGTTCGGTAAAGAGGCCGCGCCGGAGAGCGTACTCGATCTGTTGCTCCGTCATGCCGCGGCCGTGCTCGCGCAGCCGCCGGCGGAGTTGAGGGACCGTGACCCCCGCTGGACTAGCAAGAAGAAGCTCGGTCAACAATGCGGTGAGGGCGTTCATCGCCAACGTTTGCGCCTAGCGCACACGTGGCGTCTTGTAGTCATCGGGACACTCCACCCTCTGAGGGCAACCTGAGGCTTACAGTTCAGGAACATCCAATCGCTTGAGTTGCCCAAAGTCGTGTAACACTAGACTTCGATTATTTCAGTTTGCCATCTGGCTGGCGCACTCAAGGACGAACCCCCAGATCCGCTCGCTGCAGGAACACGTAAAGAGATGCACCTCGTACCACGAAGACGTGCTTCTTCGTGACGGTTCTCGGGTCCGTTTTCAACGGTTCGGCCGGGGGCAGCTGCAAGTGAACTGGCAGCGGATACTCCAGCACGGTGGCATCGACCGGCTCGTATCGTACCCGCATCCAATCGACTTCACCGGTGTCCAAAGAAACTGCTTTCGGCGTGAAGCGACACAGGAAGAGATTTGCGGTCGTCACAACCAGCGGGATCACCCAGGCCCCTACTTCCGGTTCCATTCCGGCTGCTAGAAGGTGATTTTGACGTTCCACGATGTCGCCGAACAATGCTTGAACGGCTTGCGTCGCTTGGTAGCAGGCATCCTCAATGCGCTTCGTCGAAGATTTCCACGAATCTGGTTTGCCGAACTCCGCTTTGAGTTCCCGGGCGTCGATGCAAACGACTCCGGCAGTAAATGGGCGGATCTCGGTGCTCAGGCGCCACTTCGAGCCGGCGGTCGTCGAACCAGGGGTTTCGCTCGTCAGTACAGGGTAGGCAACTGGAGCCCTGATCTCTTCCGACCGATCCGGAAAGAAGACCCAATCCTTGTAACTTTGGTCGGACTTCTTACACTCAATCGCGAGAATGATTCGGTAGCCTTGGGAACCGCGCTCAGCCCGGATGTCCAACCGTCCTTCGCGACCCGGGAAGGGCCCATTCCCCTTAGGAAAGGCCACCGGATGTTCTTGAGCCGTGATCGTCCAGCCTGCTTCCTGGACCACGTCGGCGACCCGCTGCTGAAAAAATACTCCCTCGACGTTCAGCGCGTGAGTACGAGCTTGGGTTGGGTCGATCGCACTTGTCTTGCTGTCACCCACCGTGCTTCCCGCCTCCCAAGCCACAACAGCACGAGAGTCGTCCCGCCGGGGCTAGACCCCGTCCGGGCCCGACGCCGTCCCGTATCTGTGCACGTTCCAGGATGGTGGGACCTCCCAGCCCGTTCAGGGTGTTTCACGTGCTCACTACCCCTCCCACATCAGGAACTCCTTGTGCGGTAACCCTCGCCGGCCCCGCGGCGCATTTCGTCCATCGAATCGTCCAATCAGACGGACGACAACTTTGTTATCATCTGTGCGATTCCGCACATTTTGTCCCTGCGATGCGGGCGTGGTGAACTCGTGGGCCGGGAGCCCAGACCCCGCGCGCCGTCGAGGTTAAGCCAGCCGTTCCTCCCGGCCGGTCGGCGTGACGCACAACGCCGCTTCCCGGACGAGCGCCGCGATCGATGCGGACATCCTCTGCCGACGCTTCTCCCACATATCGCGCATGTTGTCCGCGTGGCTACCGGCCCACAGGCCGCGCACATCGTGAGTCGGGATGGTCCCCGCGACGCGTCGCGCGGGGCCGCCTGGCGGGACGGCCCCCCGGAATCCGGATCTTCCATGCAGCTTCCATGCAATCGGCAACGTGTGGACGAAGGCATGGCCCAACGGCGCGCTCGCGAACGCTCCCGACACCTACGTCCAGACGGTGCCTGTGGCCCCCGGAAGCACGCTCGTAGCCCACTTGGCGCTACCGGTGCCCGGTCAGGTGAAGTTCCTGGACCACGCGCTAACGCGCGCGGTGCGCAAGGGCATGATCGGCGTGATGGACGTGACGGGTCCGGCGCAGCCGCAGATCTTCAAACCCGAACATCCTGCGGCGGGATGATACGATGAGGCTGAACCGCGAGAGGTGGTAGGGGCTGAGCGGGACCAACCGATAGAGGCTGACAACGATTCGCTTTCTGCGGCGCGGCAGTCCGAACACCGCGCCGTCGGCGCGCGCAAGTGCCTGCGGTCGCAAGTGGACTTTCTGTTCGTGGGGTCATCCGTCGTTGTCGCGGCGGGACGGGAGCCCGAATGCCGCGCTAGCGCGCCCTCGCCCCGTCCTGTTTTTTTGTGTCCGTGTCTGGGCCGTACTCGGGATCCCTCGCACGGGAACCCAAAGTCCGCGCGCGTTCGACGCGCGCGCACCGCGTGTCTAGATCGCGGGGCCTCTGCCTGTGCTGCTATCACGTCCGGGGTTTCCAGGTCCTTCCGGGCCAACATCACAGGCTCGGCGTGACGCTTCCGAGGCGTTGTTCGCGGCCGAGGGAGATGGTATGCTAACCGAAATCGCTGTGCGATCGGGGCACCCTCCTGGTCGTACTGTTCGTAAGGGGGCTAGCGCACGTCGAGACGCCGAGCGCGCCAATGGATCAGAAGTGACGGAGGTCTTCTTGTGCCGCAGCTCGCCACACCAGCGCATCGTCGCCTCGTCGAAACTGCGTATCTATATCAGACGTTATCGCTCGGTTCCCTGGGCGCTGCCAGGATGTCGTGGGAGGAAATCACCCGTTCCCTGAGGCGGCATAGCCAGCAAGCAGCCCTGACGTTCCTCGCGACGGTAGATGCTACCCTCGAAAACGACGGCGAACTGGCACCTGACACGCAGGCGGAACTCACCGCTGCATTGATTCCGGAAGATCTACGGCTGGCAGCCACTGAGAAGTTGCGTCACTCGCGCGTTGTTGCGTTTGCGAACCAACCCATCTGGATCCTTGAGAAGCTCGCGCTTCTCTACGCCGATCCTGTCGCCGAAGCGGCGGTGACCGAGATGGAAATGCGTGATCTCGGCCGCCTGCTGCTGGCGATTGCCGATCATCTTGACGACCTGACTCCGGCAGACCGACCTGGCGATCGCGACTGGATGCTGTTGCAACACCTTCTGCGTATGGAGATGCTCCATGCCCGCGAGAATGCTGGGGCTGCGCTGCAGCGTGTCTGGGCCATGCTGGTTGACCTCCTGGGCGATCCTGCCCTCTGGGCGGAACACCGCGCCGACCTCAGCGATCTTATGGAGCGGCATGATGGCCTCGACATAAAGACCTACCTTGCCGCGGGCTCAGCGCTCATCGTTCATTATGGCCAACTCAGTCTCCGAAACCGGGTGAAGCCATTGCTGATGCTCTCGCCGCGCGCCTACTTCGCGGCTGCCAACTTTACTCCGGACGTCTGGGACCGGATATGCGCGGTTGCGAGTCTCTCCGCCGACGAGTACGCTGTACGGCTCCGTCACGAACACGTCCGTACTGAAAGTATCGCCTTCGGTTTCCGCACCATGCGCGAATTCCCGCTTGTGCGGTACGGCGATAAGATCTTACCTCTCAGTCTCCGCTTCCTCCGGGAGAAGTTCACGACCGGCTTGCTCTGGCGGCTCCGTGACCACGGGAGGGCTAGTGGGATCGATGTGCCGCCGTTTCTTGGGGAGCTGTTTGAAGAGTACGTTTATCGTAAGCTCGCCGCGGCGCACAGCAGTGGCACGCTGACCCCGCTTGCTCCCCGCGTCCACCGGGAGGTACCATACCGGTGGCATAAACGTGCGCTTTGCAAGAGCTCCGACGTCACCATTGACTGCGGGGACCGTCTCGTCATGGTCGAGGCTGCGGTGGGAGGTCCGCGACTTGAAGAAACTCAGATTCGTGCTGCGCGGCACGAGGTTGAGCGAGATGTCGAGAAGATTGTCGTTCACAACGCACGCCAGCTCGACCGTAACATCCAGGCCCTGCTTGCGGGCAAGTACCAGTTGCCTGGCGTAGACCCGAGCCGGATTCGGCGAATCTATCCCGTGATTGTCACACTGGGCTCCATGCCAGACGGGGATCTGGTCTGGCACGAGTACGAGACGGCGCTCCGTGGGGCTCATTTGCTCCGGTCAACTGAACTGGGAAGAGATGTAGCGCGGCTCCAGCTGCTCACCGCTGAGGAGATTGAGCTCCTTCGCCATCTGATTCCCCAGGGGCTCTCGTTGGCTGACATTCTCGAACGCAAAGACGAGGAATCCATGCGGAACATGGGCTTCAAGAATTTCTTGTTCCGGATAATGCGCGACCGAGTGCACCGCGCGACGACGCTTGCCGACCAGGAACTGGAACGCGTACGGAAAGAAATTGTCAAACTCGTGTTCCCGCCCGCCGGGTAGCGCTGTGAATTCCCCATGAATTGGTTCAACAAATGGTGAGTTCAAGCTCGTTCCTAGTGGAGCGAGTCATTGATAAATGACACGGGCTGTACTCTTGAGATCCTTGCAGGCGCACAAGAACGGCGTGGTCTTGTGTCACACATTTTCGACTCGCGCCACTAGCCGCGGTCGGGACGACCTCCAGAGGTGCTAGTTTAGCTTAGAGTACAAGTGATCGAGCGAAACGGGTATCTGCGCACGTTATTTCAGAACGTCCGGACACATTGTTCCCGTTTGTTCAAGGCGGGGCATGAGCCGACGATAGGCTGCCCTGCTCCGCGGGCTGCGCGTTGCCCATGCCACGCGCTCAGGCACGAGCGGGCCGAGGCCACTCCACGATAGCAGAGACCGTGGCGAGGCGCTGAGGGTCGTCGCCGCCAGTGGCCTAGCAGGGCGTCCGACCGCGTGCCAGCCGTACAGCGAGAAGAGCCCAATCGAGGGGTCAAGGCGAGGCGATTGAGCCCCGATCGGCGTCGCTGGAGGGCCGCAAATGATCCGAACGACCAGCGCCACGCGCGACCTGGCCCAGCGAGCACGGCGACCGAAAATGGCCCTCGCTTATCGCAGAGCGGTCCAGAGCATCGCGGCCCGGAGCCTGAGCGCGCAGGGCAGTTCGTCGGAGCGATGCCGGTGTGGCCGACGAGCCAGTGCGGCGCGCGGCGGTCCGCCTGCGACCGACGAAGCCGCGCTTGCGTTCCCGGTCCCCTCTACGGCACCGCGAGGCCACGCCCATCGGCCACGGCGGCACTTCCCGATCGGGCGGGTAGCAGGACACCCGCAACCCGTGCCAGCGCCTCTCGCGGAGATCGGCGCGGGCTGAGCAGAGCCGCTGTCGTCTCGTTCTCCGGAAGACCGGCTGGCGGTGTGAGCCAGGCCGGTAGCCGAACCGACGAAGGCCGTGCGCGCTTCCCGACTGCCCCTACGTCACTCCGAGGACACCTCTAACAGGCTACGGAAAAATCAGGTGCGAGCATGACCATGCCTCCGGAACCGCAATCAGTTCGCAGCGCGCGTCCGTCGGTTAGCGCGTCCGCGCCGGTGGCGCAAGGACCACGAGCAACGCGGGTATGTGCCTCACGCCCTGGTCTCCAGCAGCTTTCGGATCCGCACGAGATTGTACACGGCCGTGGCGAAGACGAACATCCAGTTGACGCGATCGCGGCCTCGGTGGCGCGTCTTCCGCATCAGTCCGACGGTCTTCAGCCAGCCGAAGATCTCTTCCACCCGCTTCCGGGCCCGCTGGCTGCGCTCGTAGCCGCCATGGCGCGTGGTGCGCGCATCGATCGCGCTCGTCCGTTCGGTGCGCTGCGCGATATGCGGGGTCGCGTTCGCCGCGCGCACCGCGGCGACGAAGTCGCGCGTGTCGTAGCCCTTATCGGCGCCCACCGTGATGCGGCGCCCCGGATTGTGCCGGCCATGCACCAAGACCGCGGCGGTCTCGCGTTCCGCGTAGCCGGTCGCCACGGTCACGACTGCGGCCATGGCCAAGCCGTGGCGATTCTCCATCCGGAGATGCCCCAGATAGCTCAGCTTGGCTTCCCGCCCGACCGCGCGACGGACCAGCCGGGCGTCGGGATCGGTCGTCGAGGCATGCGTGGCATTGCTGCGCCGCTCCCCGCGAAAGTTGACGGTCGGATTGCCCGGATCGTCATTCGAGGGCGGCGGCGGTGGGGTGTCCTTGCGCCGGAAGCTTTTCGTGCCCGCCCACGCCTCGATCAGCGTTGCATCGACCGTGAAGTGCTCGGCCGACAGCAGCCCGCGGCGGCGCGCCTGCGCCAGTACCTGCTGGAAGAAGCCCTGAGCAATATCGCCATCCAACAGCCGTTGCCGATTCTTGGTGAAGGTGGTCGCATCCCACACCCGCGCATCCATCTGCAAGCCCACGAACCAGCGAAAGAGCAAGTTGTAGTCCAGTTGCTCCATCAACTGGCGCTCGCTGCGCACCGTGTACAGCACTTGCAGCAGCAACGCGCGCAGGAGCTGCTCCGGGGGAATCGACGGGCGACCCACACGAGCATAGAGGGTGTCGAACGTCGGCGAGAGCTCCACGAGCACGGCATCAACCAGTGCCCGGATCGTGCGGAGCGGATGATCCGGCGGCACGCGTTGCTCGGGCGAGATATAGCTGAACATCGCGCCTTCGTGCGAGTCGTCACCGCGCATGCGAGGCTCCTCCGACAGGTGGTGTGTATGAGCAGCGAAGTGTCGCAGCATCAATTCATCACATCTTGTCGGATGCCTGCTTTTTCAGCATCCTGCTAAGGGACAAGTCTGCATTCCGCGGCGGAGCGGATAGTCGGATACCCCGGGGCCGGTCGAGTGGTTCTCGCGGAGATCGGGGTGGGCCGAGGAGAGTTTCGTCGGTTCTGCCCGTCACGCGTAGCCGAGCAACCGCACGTCTATCGACTGCCTAAAGACGGGTTGTTTCTGCGGCACCGGGGTATTCGGGCACTCGCATTCGTGCCGAATGGCGTCTCGGCGTGCCCTGGTGCATCCTCGGTAAGTTCCAATGCCGGCGACCACAGGCGCACGGGAGCCGATCTGTCGCAGGCTGTACAAAAGGGGAGGGTTATGTACATCTGAACACCGACTTCGAGATCAACCAGAAGGCCGAGGAGCTGCAGACCGCCTCGATCGAGCATCAGGGGGAGCTGAGTTCACAGATCCTGCGTCGGCTGGAGGGAACAAAACGGTCGGAACCGCGAGAAGATCGATGACAGAAATCACCCCCGTCGATGCGACATCGAGGCCACAACCTCGTGGATCGCGAGAATCTGTCGGACCAGGTAGAATATCAGACCTGTGAAACCTCAACTAACTCCGGATCTTTCTCGGGCGCACCGGCCGCTCTTCGGGTTTCCAGGTGCAGCTTTCCCAGCGCAATTTCTTCCATTGCGATGAGCACAGGATTGCGCATCGTTGTCTCGATGGCGGGCAGATCTCCCGCAATCAACTGCCGGGCCCGAGCGGCCACCACATTCACGAGTGCATACCGTGGTGAGACCCTGGCTAGTAGTTCCTCAAGCGGGCGTGTGCGCATTATCTTCCTCTCCAGACAGTCAACATTTCAGATGTCGCCGTTAAGAATACACGGCCTCGTCGGGCATCTCGAGATACCCAAGCACGTCGGATACGCTGCGGGACAGGAGAATCTTCAGTGGCGTGGGCCCGCCAAAGGCCATGGTCGGCGCGTTCAGCCACTCGCGGGCCTTGTCGACGCTTTTGTACCGATCCACGAGCAAGTCCTTCACTGCGAGGATTCGCTCGAGCTCTAGTCTGTCCACTCCCTGAGGCGCGAGGCCGCCAGACCGCCATTGTCCGATCGTGCGCTCTCGCACGCCCAGAACCTGGCCGAGCTTGGCCTCAGAGAGATCGAAGAACGCCTGAAGTTCGCGGATCTGGTCCCTCGCGTTCATGACGATCATGACGCCACCTCCGTCAGCGCGCCTAGCGGATTCCTCCCGCTTGCACTTGCATCTGACATCAGGCTTCGGTGCGGATCCCGTCGCAATTGGACCGCTTCGCGCCGCGCGATCGCGCCAAGCCTAGTGAATAGCGCCGATCGAGACGAGCCCCCGCTACCTCCTCGTCATCGATCCGAGGTCACGGGGTGTCCATCCGAGCGGCACGTGGAGTCGCCGAGTCGCGGAGAGGGGGGACGACGCGTTCCCACTGCTCACTGGCTCCGGCCGGAACGACCATGGCCTGTTTCGTGGTGACGTGCACGCCAAGACCAGCTCGGCGCAGGCCATCAAGAACCCCGCCACGGGCCTCTACGGCCCCTCGGAGCACTATAGGATCGCCGATCGCCGTCACGTGAAATGGCCCGACCGTTCGGCGTCCATCGATCAGGAGGGTTGGACCGGACGACACAATGGTGCTCTGTGCCGTGATTCGTTCTCCGTTGACGGCGACGGCCTGAGCCCCGCCATACCGCAACATCATGTTCAGCAATACCACATCTCCGTCTTGCACCAACGCAGCGCTTGGATCGTCCGACGAGAGTGCCCGGGTGGCATCTGAGAGCACAATTTCGATGCCAGGCCCTGGGATCGCCGTCAACCCGCCGCGGCGGCCAGGCTGCGCGCGACTTGATGCTCCCGCATGTCACCCAGGACCGCAACGCCTGCGACGCACCATCCTGCCAGTGCGAGCGTAAGAGCCCACGTCAGACCGATTCGCCGCAGTATCGAAGCCAGTGCCCGCGATGACCGTCGCCCATTTTCGTGGACCGCAGCCTCCATACGTCGCTCAGTCCTCCCCACTCCCCCGCATCTGCGCGAGACAAGCCGCAATCGGGGCGTGTACTGCAACCGACTGTCTCCAGTGGCGGGCAAAACCTAGCCGAGGTGTTGTGTCGCCTATCTGAGCGTCAGACCAGGCCACCCTCGGGCCTCAGAGTAGCCTGATCTGCGCCCGAGACCGCCTACTCGCCCTTCTGTTGCTGGACAATACGGGTGGCTTCCGTATACGTCAGCCACTGCTGGCTCTGCTGGTAGGAGACGTACCGGAGATAACCGGGCAGCGACATAAAGTCCGTCTGCGCGCTGAATGGTGTCAGATTGGACACGGTCGGGTACTGTTGGGCCGATGCAATTCCAACGAACGCCGTCGAGAGCATCAACACGCCAAGCATGATCCCCCCGAACATCCGCAAGGATTTCATGGGATTCCTCCTCTCCGTGAGAGTCTTGACGACCAGGCTCGCTGGTACAGCCGTCTGACACGGGGCAATGACCAACGTGCTCGAAGCCTGTGTGTGCCTACGTTCCAGGGTAGCAGGCTCGGGGCGGAAAAGATGGTCAAATATGCTCACAAGACGCGGAACTGGGCGATTTCGAAGGTCCGCTCACGTCCTGGAATTCCTAGCGCGGAGTGCCGGCGAACAGGTGGAAAAGGTCGTTTAACCCTGACGCGCTCCGAGCGTAGTGGGCGCAATCGCAGCTTCAACTTCGCCGACGTGCCCCGACGGATCGAGAGAAAGATCAAGCGGCTGCGGAAGGGCATACGTACCTCGCTTCGCCGTGCCGCGCCTGTCATCCGCGATGCTCCACGCGCGGACGCGAGCGAGACCAGCGAAGCCCCGCGCGGATCGCCGCAAGCACGGCGGCGCCCGCGCCGATGGTCTGGGCAGCCTGTCGCGCCACGTCTTGCATTCGGATAAGTGCTTCGATCCCTGACTGCAGAACCGCGTGCGTCTTACTCACAGTCCCGAGGACATCCTCAGTGCGTACGAGCACGTTACGCAGATCTGCCGTCACCAATGGGAGGACCCGCTGAGCAGCCGCGACGACCGTCTGTACCCGAACAACGACGCGCCAAGCCATCACAAAGACCGCCACCGTCACGCCGGTCACGATGAGGCAAGTCGCCGCGATGATGGCAAGACTCACGTCAGCGACTATTGACATACGATCACCTCGCGCTCATGATGGATCCGGTTTACCCGCGCGCTTGACGTTCCGGAGGCGGCGGCGGCCTACGGCTCGTAAGAGCAGCGTCATCGCATCCTCTCGCCCGTTGCTTCATCAGGGAAGCGAGCCCCTTGCGATACCCTCTTCCAGTCGTCGCCAGAACACGACCGGTAGCGCCGGATGACTGTTGCAGCCCGCCATGCCGACACTCTCTGCCCGCTATCAACTCACCTTCGGGAACTCAGCCGGCCCAGCACGCCACGCGGAGGTTGCCCGCAGCGGCTTCGCAATGTCCTCGATTGGAGCCGCTGAAACCAGCGGGCGAACCGGCGAGTTGATCTCCTGGACGACCTCCCTCGCCATCACCTGCACGGCCGCCGCCACCGGGAGAGCGAGCAATCCGCCAAGAAGCCCCAGCAATTTCACTCCAATGAGCAAGGCCACAATGGTCAAGAGTGGTGACAGTCCGAGGACGCGCGCCATGAGCCGAGGGATCAGAATATGCGACTCCAGATTCATCGCGACGACGAAGAAGATGACCACAGCCAGCAACTGCCAGGCGGGTTGCCCCAGTGTTACGAGAACCGCGATGACCGCTGCAAGGGTGAGTCCTACCAGCGGAATGAGTTCCCCGACCCCGGCGATCACGCCGATTAGAAATGGATAGGGGATGCCGATGGCGAGAAGGACCAGCGAGACTGGCACGGCCACAGACACAGCCAGCAGGAGTTGCCCACGCAACCATCCACCAAACTTCATGCCGATCCGATGGAGAAGGAGGCTCACCCGTGGGCGTTCTTCTTGAGGAAACACCGTGAGAAAGGCGCTCTTGATGGACGCTCCCTCGAGCAGCATATAGAAGGTAACCACCAGTACCGTGATCGCCGCCACAAGCCCACCCGCCAGCCGCAGCGCCAGCACGGCCGCGCCGGACCCCAGCATGGCAGCATTGGAACCTTGCGCCGAAAGATGGTCGAGATCACTTGCGAGGTCCGGCACCCACGGCCGCTGAACCCTCACGCCCGCCAGCCACTGCCGACCCTCGGTTAGGAGAGACGGCGCCTGCTGAACGAATCTTCGAGTTTCCCCGACGGCCGGCGCGATCACCATGGCAGAGATGAGCACGACAACGATAAAGATCGCGAGGTAGAGCGCCCCGATCGCGGCTCCCCGGGGGAGCCGGAATCGTCCCACGATCCGCCACCGCTCCACAAATCCCACGAGGGGCGCACACGCGGTTGCGAGGACTGCCGACACGAGCAGGAGCACCAGAATCTCCGCGATCTCGCGTACGAACCAAATCATTACCCCGGCGAGGAGAATGACCGCCACGACCGTAACAGTGCCACCGATCAGTTGCCTCTGTGTCAACACCGACCCCGCAGTTTGTTCCATGAATCTGGTCCGAACATACTTCACTTAGTGGCTAGGTACTCGCTCTCACATCCTAGAGGGTGATCAGCGGAAACTGGGTCCCCCGCGGTGTCCTGAGACAATTGGCCGTTGCCGTTCGGCAACACGGTTCTGTCGAGAGACGAGCTCCTACCTTGGGGGAAGGACCGGCGCGCCTTCCCCCATCTAACGTGGATACAAACACAACCCAGGCTACGCTACGCCGCCCTGGAATGCCGCATCCCGGTCAATTGCCGCACCAACCAGAGCACGACCACGGCTCCGACGAATGCAACAATGATGGATCCGACGTTCACACCCGTGACGCCCACGTGCCCAAAGAAGCCGAAGATCCAACCTCCCACGATGGCGCCGACGACACCGATCACGAGGTCTCCCAGCAGACCGCCAGGTCCTTCACCGGGAATTACCATTCTCCCTAACCAGCCGCCGACTATCCCCACCACAATCCATGATAGAATGCTCATCTCATACCTCCTTTGTTCGAAATATCCAATGAAGAGCATGTGGAACCACTGTAACGCCTCCTCGCGGGGACGATCTTGCGTTGCGCGCCGAGTTGGCCGCGGGCGCTCCATCTCCATGCGGCCATAGCTTGTACATCTTGTTCGGTGAGGGTGGGCCAAACTTGACGTACATCTCGCATTACTGTGGATTGGTACTCTCTGACCGGCCAGGGGCCGCCCATGGCACGTCATCTCCTCAGCTATCTTTCCTCTGCTCGATACGCCTACCGTCGATCGACTTGTCGATCGTCCCCGGGCCTAGATGAAGCGTAACACGACCTGCAATTTCCCACTATGCAAAATTGCTCACATCTCTCAAATGCCGACTGGGTCGTGCCCCCCATCGCCGTCAGCACGATGTCCCAAGCGTCGTCCACGCGTGGACGCAGACCCTCACCTGCCGCCACTTGTCGCATCCGCACTGCGCTTCGAGGCGTGCCTCGACCGTAGGCGATAAGGGTGGGCGCATGTGCCAAGAGAGGTAGGCGCCAAGAACTGAACTAATCAGTCCCGCCTTCGGATCGTCGGTGCTCATTGCGAAACTAATGAGGTTTTCATAATACAGTGATAACTCGAGCATCAAAAAAAGAGCCCGGCGTGTTTCAGAAACCCTCGGCTCACAGCGGGACGCCGCCGAAATCGGTGAACCCCGTTGCGGACGCTGCGGCGCAGCAGGCGCAGCTCGTCGGCCGGGGTGTTCGCTAAGGCCGTCACATCGAGATGAGCCCACAGCTGCTCGACGGGATTGAGGTCCGGCGCGTACGCCGGCAGCCACACGACGGTCAGCCAGGACCGATATCGGGCGACCGTCTCCTGGACCACGCGGCTGCGGTGGGCGGGCAGGCGATCCCACACGAGAATCACGCGACGGCGCACGTGGTGGCGGAGCGCCGTCAGGAACCGGATTACGTGCACGCTGCGCACGGGGCCCGGGTGGAACGCCACGGACCACCGCGGGTGACGTCCGTGGCCGGTCGTCAGCAGTGCGCCGATGGCCGAGAGGTGCTTCCAATGATTGAACGGCTCCACGACCACCGGAGGGCGGCCTTTCGGGGCCCACGTCGCGCGAATCGGCGGCCGTTGGGTAAAGCCACTCTCGTCCAGGAAGCCCAGCAACGCCCTCAGGCGGGCGGCGTTTTTTTTACCCGCGGCCACGTCGTGCGGATCCAGCGGGCCACTGCCTCGGGATCGCGCTCTTTCGCCTGTCGCGCCGGCCGTTGTCGGCTCCACCCCAAGTGGCGCAAGACGCGCCAGGTCTGCGGGACGGAGTAGCGGACGCGACAGACTTTCCAGATGACCGTGACGATCCGCTGCAGCGTCCACAGGTGGGTGGGATAGTCCCAATCGGTCGGGCCACGGACGAGGGCGGTCTCCAGTCGCTGCAACGCCGCAGCGTCGAGGCGTGGCTTCCGGCCGGCGCGCCCGGCTCCGCGCAGGCCCGCCGCGCCGTGCGCCCGCCACGCTTCGTACCAACGGCTGGCGGTCTCGCGGGACACGCGCAACTCGCGCACAACATCGGCTTGGCGCTGGCCACGCGCGAACAGCTGCGCTGCGCGTTGCCGGCGCGCTTCCAGAGCAGCGAAATCCCGTCGGGTGCGAAGGATGGGCGCCATGAGGACATTGTAGCAGGCCCACTGACGGATGTCACTATATTACGAAAACATCATTAAGTTCGATGGCACCAATCAGAATACCAAGCAACGGGGCTAGGATGGGCAGCAGGTGCTGGAGACATTCATGTCAAGCTGCTATACTCAGGTCACGCTCGGGCGGTGGAGATTAGCGTTGGCAAAGAGAAAACCCGCGCACTTCAAGCATCTCAGCACCCTCGAAAAACCCGGTGCCGGGAAACGCGTGGTCGAATACCGCCCGAAAGACACCCTCTTTCAGCAGGGCGATGCTGCCGACGCAGTATTCTACGTTCGGGACGGCAAGATTAAGTTGACGACCACGTCCTCGCAAGGCAGGGAAGCCATCGTGGCCATCGTCGGCGCGGGCGACTTTGTCGGCGAAGGATCCCTCGCGGGGCAACCCTTGCGCATGGCGACGGCCATCGCCATGACCGCGTGCTCGTGTGTGCGCATCGACAAGACGGTCATGAACCAACTGCTCCACCAGCGTGGTGTCTTCTCCGAACAGTTCATGGCGTATTTGCTCGGCCGCAACATTCGGATTGAAGCGGACCTCGTCGACCAACTCTTCAACTCCAGCGAGAAGCGGTTGGCCCGGACGCTCCTACTGCTGGCGCAGTACGGCAAAGAGGGACAACCTCAATCCATCGTGCCGCAGATCAGCCAAGAGACCCTGGCGGGGATCATCGGGACGACCCGGTCGCGCGTGAGCCACTTCATGAACAAGTTCAGGAAATTGGGCTTCATCGAATACAACGGTGGCTTGTCCGTCCACAGTTCCCTCCTGAGCGTCATCCTGCTCGATTGAGTCGGCTCTTATGTGAGGTCGACCACGCCGCTTCCGAACACACGGAAAGTCGCAAACAACGCGCACAGACCCCTGAGAGGATGCATGGCCAACTGATGCGGTGGACTGGACATGGTCGCCGCCATCTGCCACCAGTCCGCACCGAAGAGCAACAAAGTCGTCGTCACTCGACCGAAGCGCTCATCCTGTATCGGTCACCCTATCATGTCGCGGCACCTGATCTGGAGATGGGCATGTTTGTATCAAGTCTGTCGTACATCGGAAACCCCGTCTGAAGACCCGATTTCTGGGACGCTTCGCACGCCCCGGTGAGCCAAAGAGCCGGAGAGGGAGGATCCCGAATCGTGGCTATCCCGTGGTACCGATCGAAGTGGTTCCGTGTCGGTGGCGTCATCCTCCTGCTGGGGCTGATCGTTGCTGTGGCCCTTCCCTTCCTCATCCCGGTTGACCGCTTCCGACCGCTGCTGATACAGCTCATCGAAGCCAACACCGGTCGAGAGGTCCAGATCGACGCGCTGAGACTCCATGTGGTACCGACGGTGCACCTCCAAGCCGTGAATGTCCGTGTGAGGAACTCGCAGGGCTTCCCTGGGGGTGATGCCATCATCGTGAAGTCCGTCGATCTCGACGTCGGGCTGCTCGCGTTGCTCTCGCAGAAGCTCGATGTGACGTCCATTGTACTCAGCGGCGTCGAGGTGCATCTTCTCCGGAACCCTGCGGGCCGAACGAATCTCGAGCTTCCGGTTGCCCTTGGAAGCGTCCCACCGCGGCTGACCGCTGTCGCCACCGGGGGTGGCGCCTTGCTGACGCTCGACCACGTCGGTGCGATCGCGGTGACGAATGTCGAGATCACCATGGGCAGCGTCGACCCACGCACCGAGCAGGTGACGCCGTCCCTGACTTTGCGCGGAGTGAATGCCCGAATCCGCTCCATCGATCTGAGCGCACCGGACGCGCCGAAGCGGCTCGAAATGGCCTCGGCCCTGCGGGGCGTGACGATCACGACGCCGTCGTTAGCCAAGCCGGTGCAGTTCGAAGCGGGCGACTTCCTCATCAAGGATGGTGCGGCGCGGGGAGCGTTTGCGGCAACACTGGACACCATGCGTGTCACGGGGTCCGTCGCGATCGCCAGTCTCGATCCGTTATCCATCATCACGTTCACGGTCGCCATCCCCGATCTCGACGTCGCCAGGATGGAGCGCCTCGCGATCCGCGATGCGCGCGGCAATCCGGCAGCCTCGACGCCCTCGACGACCCGGCACCTGGTGGCGCGCGGAACAGTCAAGATCGACCGGCTCGTCCTTTCCCCACTGGAGGCGACCCAGATGCGTGGCCGGTTGAGCGTGCACACGAACACGATTCAGGTGGATTCCTATGCACTCTCTGCGTATGGCGGTACCGTCCAGGGCGCGGCCGTGCTGGACTACTCCGCTGCCAGCTTTCCCACCATCGTCACCACTGCGGTGCGCGGCGTCAATGTCGAGCGGATGTCGAGCACGCTCTCGCCCAAGGGAGGACAGATTACGGGTACGCTGGAGGCCGATCTCAGGCTGGCCACCGAGATGGGGCGTGATCCCGAGGCGGCCCTCAGGGGTGCTGGGACCTTTGCGGTGCGCAACGGATCTTTCCCGAGATTGGACCTCGAGAGCACCATGGAGAAATTGGCGACGGCGGTGCACCTCATTAACGTGCCGGTAGGCCCCACGCGGTTCAGCTACTTCGGGGGAGATCTTCGCATCGGGCAACAGCGCGTGTACAGCAACGCCATTCGGCTTGAGGGAGAAGGACTGGAAGGAACGGTCCGGGGTAGCTTCGGCTTCGATAGGACCCTTGACTACGTGGGGACGGGCGCGATGAAGACCCCAGCATCAGCGGCATCGGGGGGCGCCATGTCATTTGTGGGGCGGATCCTCAGGAAGGTCGTGCCGGGGACTTCGGGCGCAGCCGGGATCCAGGTGCCGTTCTCCGTGCGCGGGACCTTCGACAATGTCACGTTTTCCCGGGCCGGCACGCCGCAGCCGATACGGGACCTGAGTCCCCAGCAACAAGAGCAACAACCCCACAACCCTTCGCGGTGACGCGGCGCACTCCCCGAGGCCCCTGAGGATACCATTGGGGCCGGATGCAGTAGCCCGTATGCGAGAACTGGACGACCTTAGTGCTGGCTGGTTCCAACCCGTTCGGCCTCGAGATCCCGGACCAACTGGGTGGCCTCCACTTTCGCCGCGGCTGTGCGACCTGGCATCTTCACGTCTTGACTTGTCGGCCGGAATGACCGAGGGTCTTGAACCGACGGGCTCCTCGCGCCAGCCCTCCTCAGTTGATGACGAGGACCTGCTCGGAACGGCTAGGCCGTGGTGAGCCACATGCCAGCAATGGTAATAGAATTACTACCCCCTTCCACTCACCCCGGTCCGCCGTTGGCCGAGCCTGCCGACTATCGCTTCGGGCGCTTCCGCAGCACCCGCGGTCGTTCGTTCCGGTACCTAAATTATAAATTAAATTAGAGCAATTCACATTTAGGTCAAACTTCGACTCGCGGGAAAGAGCACCCTAGATCTTCCTGGATTTAGCAGACTGCACCCAACCCTCTAGCTCCCGGGCCGCAATGTCCCTTCCACCAAGGCCAAAGGCCAGAGCCACCGCCACAGCGATAGCCCCAAGGAGCAGCGTAAAAGCCGTGTTGATAATCTCGTTTGCCAGGTCCATCTGCCTCAGGGCCATCGCCCCGACCAAGACCAAGATAGAGACCCGGGTGGCTACGGCGAGTAGGCTCGCTTGGACCATCCCGCTGGCCAGGACCATATTGGAGATTAGATTTGCGATGTAGAGACCGACGGCAAAAATGACCAACCCCACAAGCACGTGGCCCGCCGAGACCGTGAACCGGACCAGGAGGTCGGCCAACAAGACAAGGCCAAGGATCCGCGCGGCTTCAATCGCGGCAAAGAGCATGATGGCTACCCGGACGAGATGGCCTGCAATTTCCGAGGGCGCGGCCTGCATGTTCTTGAGAGCCACAATGCTCTTGAGACTTTCGTCGCTCTTCGTGGCCTTCAGCAGACGAATGACGATGAATCGCAGCACACTGGCGGTGACCCAAGCGAGCAATAGAAAGAGCCCAGCCGCGAGCAGCGCGGGGACTGTCTGGAAGATCTGGTTCATCATCGTGACGAGCGGTTGCGTGACGATCGTGAGCCCCACGACCTGGAAGAACCCGACCAGGACGAAGAGCATGATCAAGTAGTAGACCAACTTCCCAATCCACTGCTCCGCATCGACAGGTTTTGCTGCCTCTTCCCCGGTGATCCATTGCACCAATCGCTGACCCGTGCCTGTACGGTGAAGGACCGCTCTCACGGTACCGGACACCACCCGGGCTACGATCCACCCAATAACAAGGACGGCGATGGCACCGATGATGGTGGGGCTTGACCGAACAATCTGGTCTCGTATCACTTCCATCGTGTCACCTCCTCTCTCCCTGATCCCCTCAGGATCTTTCGTTCGGTCCAAAGGTCTTCTAGGACGAAAAGGACATGACGGCGATCCGGAAGAATGTCGATTGCTCTAAACTTGACCCGCCGCCAGGGAAACAAAGCTTTCTTTGAGGTTGCGCAATCCAGGCGCGTCGGTGGGACTCCAAGCATCCTCGGAGACCCGGTCGGCCTCTTCCATCTGCTCACGATTAGTGGCCACGATTTCTTGACCGTTCGGGAAAGCACGGTCAGAATCGTCCAACTCCCCCGCATCATTCCAGTTGCAGCATCTGTCCAGCTTACGAATCGCGGTCCACCCTTAGAAACCGGTCACCACAAGCAGATTCTGGACTTCTGTGACTCCAGGCGCAGCCCACGCACCGTCCTCGGCCTCTTGCAATTCCCTCCAGGAGCGGACAGTGCCGGTCAGCGTGACCTTGCCCCCAGAGGTGGTGACCTTGATCCGCTTTGCGTCAAGAATCGCATTGCGCTGGTGGGCCGCTTCGATCTTCGCCTTCACCTCAGCTGGGGTTACCGATGGCCGGATGGTGATTTCATTGCTGACTCCCCGAACTCCCGACATATGTCGTACGGTTTCCCAAGCTGCTAGCCTCTGGAAGTGCCAGTCCACTTGGCCTTTCAGGGTCACCCATCCATGCTCCGCAGTCACCTTGATACGATCTGTCGGCACCCGGATGTTCCAAGCCAGCGCATTTTCCACTGCTCGCACGATCTCAGCATCCGCCCGCTCGTAGGAGGGATGCAGCCGGACCTCGATCTCATCAACCACACCTTTGACGTCCCAGAGCTTCCTTGCGGCGTCCTCCGCGGACAGCCTCTCCGCGTAACTATCCACATAGCCGGTGAGGGTGACTTTACCGTCCTTGACCGCGACTCTGATAGCCTCCGGATGCAGAACCGGCTCCCACTTGAGTTCCTCTTCCACATCCTGTTTGACCTGCGAGTCACTCCTCATTCGAGGATCCTCCTCTCTTTGATATTGATACAATCCATTATAAGAATCCATCAGGTTTGCCCGCCATCGGGTGCGGAGCCTATTTGGGGGGAGGTACCTTCCCGCTTTTTCCTCTCGGGGCGCTTGGCCTTGTCGTCGGTACCACGAGTACCGCGCAGACCAAGCCAAGCTCCATCCGCGCTGTCATCCCCCGCCCTCAGGTTGTCGAGCGGCGACACGCGCCGGAACTTCCGCGACACACGTCCGGCCTCACCAGGAGAGTGTAGCGGAGCGCCATCGCGAGGCTCTCGTTCCGGAGCAGCTGCCACACGAGTTCCAGGTCCCCAGTCTGCTTGAGGAATCGACATGACCGCGTAGTGACGCAACTGGTGAGGACCGATCTTATGCAGGCGTTCGGCGCGGATGAAGAGGCGGTGCAGGACGGCGTGTTGCCAGCCTCGCAAATCGCATCAAACCGCGACCGGGGGGCGCTTAGTTAGAGCGAGGAGCGCTGCCTTGACCGCGTTTGGCCGTACACCGCCCATGACCAGTTCGGGCACGGCTTTTCGAGGAATCTTCCGCTCCTCCTAGAACTCTTGGTTCCGGGTATTCCCGTGTGGCTCTGCATAGGATGATCATGGTGTAGGCAAGAGCAAAGCAGGGTGCCGATGGACATTCAACAGATTTTGACGAGACTCCCGCAACGTTACCCATTCTTGCTCGTTGATCGCATCGTAGACATGGTGCCGGGCGAACGCATCGTCGGGTTCAAGAACGTCTCAATCAACGAACCGTTCTTCGCGGGCCATTTCCCTGGGAATCCGGTGATGCCGGGGGTCCTCGTCGTCGAGGCGATGGTTCAAGTTGCGGCCATTCTCGTGTCATTTCGCCCCGACATCGAGGGCCGTCTGATCCACCTCGCGAATCTCGAACGTGTACGGTTTCGCCGAACGGTGCGCCCCGGTGATCAACTCATCATGAGCGCGGTGGCGCTCCGGGGCAAAGGTCGGTTCGGCAAAGCGCACGTGACCGCCACGGTGGAGGGCATGGTCGTGGCAGAAGGGATTGTGACCTACGGGTTGGTCACGGTTGATGCGGTGACATCCGCCAATCGGTAGTCTCTTGCTGGAACTGACATTCAATAACATCAAAGTTTTCCCGACCCGGTCAGTGCATTGTTCACGATCTTCTGGGCCTCGCTCACGATAGTCTGCAGATGTTGCTCGTCACGAAAACTCTCCGCGTAAATCTTGTAAATGTCTTCCGTGCCGGACGGGCGGGCGGCAAACCAGCCGCTCGCAGTCACAACTTTCAAACCGCCGATGGCCGCACCGTTGCCGGGAGCGCGCGTCAGCTTGGCCATGATCGGATCGCCCGCCAGCTTCGACTCCTTCACAGCCTCGGGCGACAGCTTGGCGAGGCTCACCTTCTGTTCCGGCGTCGCCGCCGCGTCAATACGCGTGTAATACGGCGTGCCGAACTCCGCCGTCAGGTCACGGAAATGTTCGCTGGGATCTTTGTCGGTGCGCGCGGTGATTTCCGCCGCGAGCAGGGCCATGATCGGGCCGTCCTTGTCGGTCGTCCACACCGTGCCGTCGAGCCGCAGGAAACTTGCTCCGGCACTCTCTTCGCCGCCGAAACAAACCGAGCCGTCGAACAGTCCGGGCACAAACCATTTGAAGCCGACCGGTACTTCGCACAACCGGCGGCCAAGTTTGTTCACCACGCGATCAATCATGCTGCTGCTCACGAGCGTCTTGCCAACCGCCGCATTGGCCGACCAGTGCGGACGATGCGTGAGCAGATACTCAATGGCCACCGCGAGATAATGATTCGGGTTCATCAACCCCGCCGACGGCGTGACGATTCCGTGCCGGTCCGCGTCGGGATCATTGGCGAACGCGACGCGGTATTTATCTTTGAGACTGACGAGGCTGGCCATCGCATACGGGCTGGAGCAATCCATGCGGATCTTTCCGTCGTGGTCGACTGTCATGAACGAGAACGTCGGGTCGAGTTTCGGATTCACGATCGTGATGTTCAAGTTGTAAATGGAGTTGATCGGCGTCCAATAAGGCAACGCCGCGCCACCGAGGGGGTCCACACCCAGCGTCAAACCGGCGGCACGAATGGCGTCCATGTCCACGACATTCTGCAGGTCATTGACATAGGGCAGAATGAAATCGTCTGCGTGTGTGGTCGCCGCTTTGAGTGCGGTGGCAAACGGCACGCGCTTCACACCGGCATTATTCCCGCGCAATAATTCGTTGGCACAATCCTGCACCCAGCGCGTCACGTCGGTGTCGGCGGGGCCGCCGTTGGTCGGATTGTACTTGAGGCCGCCGTCTTCCGGCGGATTGTGCGAAGGTGTGATGACGATTCCGTCCGCGAGGCCGATTGTGCGTTCGCGATTGTGAACAATAATTGCGCGCGAGATGACCGGCGTCGGCGTCACGCCGTCGTCGGGTTGGATGAACGTTTCCACGTTGTTGGCCGCGAGAACTTCGAGCGCGGTACATTGGGCGGGAGCGGATAGCGCATGCGTGTCCTTGCCCATGTAAAGCGGGCCGGTGATCTTCTGGCGGCGGCGGTACTCGCAAATGGCCTGCGTGATGGCGAGAATGTGCGCCTCGGTGAACGTGCCGTGCAATGATGAGCCGCGATGTCCGCTCGTGCCGAAGCTGACCAATTGATTCCGGTCGGCCAGATCAGGTCGCCGTTCGTAATACTCACGTTCGAGCCGGGCCAAGTCCACCAACATTTCCTTCGGGGCCGGTTTGCCTGCGAGTGGCGAAATCACCATAGTATCCGGGATTTCCAGTTGGGGTCTAGATTCCCTTCGGTTGGAGCCGTCTAGCCTGTCCAGTGTGGACGAGGTGCCGCGCTTCACTCGTCGTCGCGTGGCGGCTTCGGTCCCGACGATGGCCCCTCGGTGCTCTCGCCCATCCCGGCGGCCTCCACCGCCCCACCGCTCGGTTCCAGTTCGGCCTTGGTCGCTTCCCACTCGGCTAGCAACTCCTCCTCGTCGGTGAAGGCACGAGCGGAGATGGTGTTTCTGCGATGGTCACGCCTCACGATGACGCCAAACGCCGTGCCGAGGGCTGCCCAGTCCTCCGCGTCGATCTCGTCTCGCACAATAGCGTCGTTCGCCTCGATCTGCTCCCTGAGACGCCGTACGATCTCCGCGCCGTCTCGCAGCAACCCGGCCCACACATTTCCCCCCGGACCGGTCGCCCAGTCATCCGCACCTTCCTCGGCCATCGCGTACAGAAGAGTCGTGAGCGGCGGGGCCAGTTCGTGACTCATGTCCATCCTCAGTCCCCCCGTCAGCGTGGAGCCCCGACCTCCCGCGAGCGCACGATCCGCAGGTGCGATGCGAGGCCGACCCTGGACCATCCCCGACGATGGCCTCCAGGTGGCCACCGCGGCAGCCAAGGGGCGTCTCGGGGGGGCGGCGCCACGTCCAGATCCCAGATCCCGGTGGAGCGCGTCCGTAGTGGTGCTCGCCGGCAGCACGTCGGAGCGGCTACGGCGTCCCCTGCGGCGGTCTCCCACGTCCCCCATCCACGAACGGCTGGAGCAGTTTGGTGAACTCCATGGGGAACACGAACTTCGTGGCGGGACCCGCTCCGAGGGCTTTCAGGGCCTCCAGATACTGGAGGCTCATCGTATTCGTGTCCACGGTCTTGGCGACCTCGAAGATCTTACCCAAGGCCAGCGAAAACCCCTCCGCACGGAGGATCGCGGCCTGACGGTCGCCCTCCGCCTTCAGGATGGCCGACTGCTTTTCTCCCTCCGCGATGGTGATGGCGGCCTGCCTCTTCCCGTCCGCTTCCGTGACGAGCGCGCGCCGGCTCCGTTCGGCGGACATCTGCCGCGTCATCGCATCCTGGACGTCCTTCGGCGGGGTGATCTCGCGGATCTCCACGGTCGTCACCTTGACCCCCCACCGCTCCGTGGTCTCGTCGAGCTTGGCGCGCATGACTTGGTTGATCTGGTCCCGCTTCGTCAGCGCCTCGTCGAGGCTGAGGTCGCCGATCACCGCGCGGAGCCCGGTCGTG
>DATGJN010000016.1 GCA_035295165.1 bacterium | reverse complement strand
CGATCGTACCGACTCCAGCTGCCGCGAGGTACAGCGCCACCGGCGAACCCAGTCCGCCCGCGCCGATCGCGAGCACCTTGCTGTTCAGCAGGCGGGCCTGACCGGCGATGCCCACCTCTTCGAGAATCAACTGGCGGGCGTAGCGCTCCATTTGTGTCGCGCTCAGCACCGGAGGTGTCGTTCGCGCCTGCTCGGTCCCCGTCGTCGCCATCGGTTCCTCCGTGGTATCGGCCCTCGGCCGCGATAGCCCCTACGATAGAGCCCGTTCCCGTAGGCTGTCAAGAAGGCACAAACAGGCTCTCCTGCGTGAACGTCGGGAGGACCGCTGTCTCTTCCCGGAGGGGGAACGCGCCCGGTCGGGCGTTATGTCGCGGCGGCTACCGCCTGCTCGTCCGCGTGGTAGCTGCTGCGCACGAGCGGACCCGACTCAACGTGGCGGAATCCCATCGCAAGCCCCTCGGCCTTGAGCGCCGCGAACTCGTCGGGGTGGTAGTAGCGCGCGATCGGCGCGTAGTCCTTGCCTGGGCTGAGATACTGGCCGATCGTCAGGATGTCGCAGGATACGGCGCGTAGATCCCGCATCGTGCCGAGGATCTCCTCCCTCGCCTCGCCGAGGCCGACCATCATGCCGCTTTTCGTCAACCCCCGGCGCCCCCAGGCCTTGGCGCGCTCGAGCAGCGCAAGCGAGCGACGGTAGTTGCCGCCCCGCCGGACGTCCCGAAACAGACGCGGCACGGTCTCGATGTTGTGGTTGAGGATGTCCGGCTCGGCCGCGAGCACGGTGCGGAGCGGCTCCGCGTCGCCTTTGAAATCCGGAATCAGCACCTCGACGGAACACCCCGAGGCGCGCTCGCGGATCAGCCGGATCGTTCGAGCAAACATCCCGGCCCCGCCGTCGCGCAGATCGTCCCGGTCCACGGACGTGACCACGACGTGCCGGAGCTTCATCCTGGCGACGACGTCGGCGACACGCTCGGGCTCCTGCACGTCGAGCTCGGTCGGGAGCCCGTGGGCGATCGCGCAGTACGCACAGTGCCGCGTGCAGACGTTCCCGAGGATCAGAAACGTTGCTGTCTTTCGCTCCCAGCAGTCGCCGATGTTGGGACACCGTGCTTCTTCGCACACGGTATGCAGCGCCTGGGTGCGCATGATCCCGACCAGGTCGCGGAAATTAGGGCCGCTCGGCAGCTTGACCTTCAGCCACTCCGGCCGTCGTTCAACGCCCATCGTTCACCCCTTTTGTCCGATCGGGCGGATCGTCGGGCCGGCGGCCCGCCCGATGACTCAGAACTCCGCGGACTCTCCCACCGGCGAAAACTCCTCGAGCTGCCGCTTGATGTGCGTGAGGAACTGCAACGCCAGCGCCCCGTCGAACACCCGATGGTCGAAGCCGATGCCGACGTTCATGACGTCGCGGATCGCGATCCCCTCCCCCACGACCGCCGGGCGCCGCACGACCGCGTCGGTCGACAGGATCGCCGCCTGCGGATGGTTGATGATCGGCATCGAGTAGATCGAGCCGTACACCCCCGCGTTGGTGATCGTGAACGTGCCGCCGGCGATGTCGTCCGGCGCGAGCTTGCCTTGGCGCGCGCGGCCGGCGAGCGCGTCGATTTCCCGGGCGATGCCGACGACGCTGCGTTGATCGGCGTGCTTGATCACCGGCACGATCAGCCCGTCTGTGACCGCGACGCCGACGCCCACGTGGATCGCCTGCTTGACGAGGATCCCCTCCGGCGTGAACGTCGAGTTCACGAGCGGGTACGCCCGCAGCGCCCGCGTCACCGCGCGCACGACGAACGCGGTAAGCGTGATGTTCACGCCCTCGCGGGTCCGCCACGCGGACTTGTGGGCGTCGCGATGGCGCACGAGCCCCGTCACGTCCACTTCCACGGCACCGTAGGCGTGCGGGATCTCCCGCGCGCTTCGCGACATGCGGTCCGCGATCGCCCGCCGAAGGATCGAGAGCGGCTGGAGGCGGTCGCCGGGGGCGCGCGCCGGCGCGACCTTCCCTGCGGGCGCCGAGAACGGGCCGCCGGCCACACCGGGCTCGCCCGGGGCCGGCGCCGGCGCGGTGGCCTCCGCCGCGACCGGCGTCGCCGACCCCCGCGACTCAAGGTGGCGGAGCACGTCGTCCTTCGTCACGCGCCCGCCGGTGCCCGTGCCCCGGATCGTCTCCAGCTCTTCGATCGGCAGATGGTGCTCCTCCGCGAGCCGGCGGACCAAGGGGGAGAGACGCGGCCCGCCTCCGCGCGCGGACTGACCCTGGACCGCGGTCCGCCCGTCGCCCGACATCACCGGGACGCCGGTTCCCGCGGGGGCGGCGGTCGCGGCGGCCGGTAGCGAGACGCCGGCCCTCGCCGCCTGGGCGCCCGCCTCGTCGATCAGCGCGATCGGCGTGCCGGCCGCGACGGTCTTGCCTTCCTCGACCAGGATCTGTCCGAGCACGCCCGCGAGCGGGGACGGCATCTCGACGTTGACCTTGTCGGTGATCACCTCGACGAGCGGCTCGTACTTCGCCACGCGGTCTCCGGGCAGCTTCAGCCACTTGCCGATCGTGCCCTCGTGCACGCTTTCGCCCAACTGCGGCATCTTGACTTCCGTCGGCATGTGGGACTCCTCTGCGCGACCCGGACGGCTACAGACCTAGTAGGCCACGACCGCGCGGGCCGCTGCCGCGATCTTGTCGGCGTTCGGCATGAACCATTCCTCGAACGGGTGGGCGAACGGGACGCCCGGCACGTCCGGGCCGCAGAGCCGGGTCGGCGGCGCGTCGAGGTGGCGAAACCCCTCCTCGGCGATGGTGGCGACGATCTCCGCGCCGAACCCGCCGAAGCGGTTGTCCTCGTGCACCACGAGCGCGCGGCTCGTGCGCGCCACCGAGTCGAGGATCGTGCGCGTATCGAGCGGCCGGAGCGTACGAAGATCGACCACCTCCGCCTCGACGCCCTCACCGCTCAGGCGCTCGGCGGCGCCGAGCGCCTCGTGCACCATCAGGCCGTACGCGAAGATGCTCACGTCGCGACCGGCGCGCCGCACGACGGCGGGGCCGATCGGCACGGTCACATCCCCGTCCGGGACGTCGCCATGGATCAATCGGTACAACTTCTTGTGCTCCAGGTACAGCACCGGATCGTGGTCGCGGATCGCCGCCTTGAGCAACCCCTTGGCGTCCGCCGGCGTGTACGGGGTGACGACCTTGAGCCCTGGAATGTGGGCGTAGAACGCCTCGATCGACTGCGAGTGGTACAGCGCACCGTGCACGCCGCCACCGTACGGCACCCGGATCGTCATCGGACACCCGTAGTCGTTGTTCGACCGGTACCGCATGCGGGCGACCTCGCTCAGGATCTGGTCGAACGCGGGGTGGATGAAATCGGCGAACTGGATCTCGGGGACGGGGATCAGACCGTTGGCGGCCATGCCGACCGAGACGCCGATGATCATCGACTCGGCGAGCGGCGTGTCGAGCACGCGGTCCCCGCCGAACGCCTCAAACAACCCGTCGGTGACGCCGAACACGCCGCCCTTGCGGCCGACGTCCTCGCCCAATACGATGACGCGCTCGTCGCGCGCCAGCTCTTCGTGCAGCGCATCGTGGATCGCGTCGAGGTAGCGCTTGTCGGACACGGTCAGCGACCCCGGCCGGGAGGCGTGTCGTGTTCGTAGTACACGTAGCGGGTTGCGGTGGCCGGGTCCACCACGGGCGCCGCCTCCGCAATCTCGGTGCCGAGATCGACGTCCCGCCGGACCCGGTCGGCGATCTCGGCCTCGCGCGCCTCGCTCAGCACGCCCCACGCCCGCAGTTCCTCGGTGAAGACGTGCACGGAGTCCTGTTCCTTCGTATGGGCGATCTCGTCCGCGGAGCGGTACTTCTCCTGTCGATCGTCGCTGCTGTGCGCCGTGAGGCGGGGCACCTTGACCTCGAGCAGCGTGGGACCCTCGCCGCGGCGTGCGCGCGCGACCGCCTCGCGGGCCGCGGCGTACACCTCGAGGACGTGGCTACCGTCCACGGTGACGCCGGGCATGCCGTATCCGACCGCGCGCGCGGAGACATTCGGAACGGCCATCTGCTTCGCCACGGGCACGGAGATGGCGTACCCGTTGTTCTCCACGACGAACACGACGCCGAGCTTGTGGATCGCGGCGAAATTGAGCGCCTCGTGGAAGTCCCCCTCGCTCGTGGATCCCTCGCCGACCTCGGTGACGCAGATCTCGCCGGTGCGGCGCACCTTCGCCGCGTAGGCGATCCCGTCGGCGTGCAGGAGCTGGGTCGTGACGGGGCTGCTCGTGGACAAAATCTTGTGGCCGGAGTGCCCGTAGTGCCCGGGCATCTGCCGGCCACCGCTGCTCGGATCGGTGGCCTTGCTGAGCTGGATCAGAAAGATCTCGGCGGGAGGCATCCCCTTGACCAGCACCGCCGCGACCGATCGGTAGAACGGCACCAGCCAGTCCTTCTCGCGGTCGAGCGCGGACACCACCCCGACCTGGGCGCCCTCGTGCCCTTGGCCGGAGATGACGAACGCGGCCTGGCCGGACCGCTGCAACGCCCACATCCGCTCATCCACGGCGCGGGCGAGGCGGACGAAATAATACATCTGTAGAAGATCCTGGTCGGAGACGCCCAGGGCCTTCGGCGTGCGCTCATCGCGGGCCTTTACCGCCCTGGCCTCTTTCGCGCTCACGCGGCCTCTCCTCTCCGAACGAGCTGCGCCCTCCGAGCCGTCACGGCGACCCCCTCACAGGTTCCGCACCCCGCCGGGACCCTCCTCCCCGGCCGAATCGCGTGCCCAAAGGATGCGGCGCAGCAGGGACTCACCCGTGAATCGCACGGCCCAGCGCCCCGAGCGCGGCTTCGCGGACGGCCTCGGAGAGCGTCGGATGCGCGTGGACCGCCTGGCCGATCTCGACGACCGTCGCCTCCAGGGCCCGCCCCAGCACGCCCTCGGGCAGCAACTCCGTGACATGCGGACCGACGAGGTGCACGCCCAGGATCTCGCCCAGGGCCCGGTCCGCGACGATCTTGACCAATCCGTCCCGGGACCCCAGGATCGTGGCCCGCGCGTTCGCGGTGAACGGGAACCGCCCCACCGCCACATCGTGCCCTCCGTCACGCGCCTGCTTCTCCGTCAGACCGACACTCGCCACTTGGGGGATCGAGTACGTGGCGCGCGGCATGAGCAATGGATCGACCGGCCGCGGGGCGTGTCCGGCGATCGCTTCGACGGCCACCTCGGCCTCGGCCGACGCCACGTGGGCGAGCAACAGGCCGCCGACGACGTCACCGGCCGCGTAGATCGACGGCACCGATGTCCGCATCTGCGCGTCGACCGTGATCCCGCCGCGGCCGACGGCGACCCCGACCGCGTCGAGCCCGACGCCTTCTGTGATCGGCGCGCGCCCGACGGCCACGAGCACGTACTCGGTCTCCACGGACTCCTCCGGACCGTCCCCTGCCCGCATCATCACCCGCACCCCGCCGCCCGCGGCGGCCGCGCCGGTCACGGCCGTGCCGGTCCGCACCTTGACCCCGCGACGCTCGAGCGCTTTGGCGACGACCGCCGAGACCTCCTCGTCCTCCAGCGGAAGCACGGAGGGCAGCAACTCCACCAGCGTCACCTCGGCACCGAACGCGGCGAACACGCTGGCGAACTCGGTGCCGACCGCCCCGGCTCCCAAAATCGCCACGGACCGGGGCACCGAGGGGAGTCGCAGCGCGCCCGTGCTGTCCAGGATCCGATCGTTGTCGATCTGCACACCCGGGAGGCTTCGGGGACGCGAGCCCGTGGCAACCAGGACGTGTCGCGCATCCAGATCCGTCTCGGAACCGTCGCTCGCCGAGACGTGCACGCGGGTCGGGGAGCCGAGGCGCCCCTCCCCGGAGAACACAGCGATCTTGTGCTTCCGCATGAGGTACTCCACGCCGCGAAAGTTCGTGGTGACGACGCGGTCCTTTCGCTTCTGCACCAACCCGTAGTCCAGCCGCACGCCGTCCGCGACGATCCCCATCTCGCTTGCGCCGCGCATCTCCTCGAGCAGTTCCGCGGTGTGCAGCAGGACCTTCGTGGGAATGCAGCCGACGTGGAGACACGTACCGCCGACCTTCTCCCGCTCCACGATCGCGGTCCGCAGGCCGAGCTGCGTCGCGCGGATCGCACCGACGTACCCCGCCGGCCCGCCGCCGATGACCACCAGATCAAAGGAGTGCTCCATGGTGTTCCCTCCTACCCCGAAAACGCCGGGGGCCGACATCTGCCATCCCGCAGCCATGGGACCGACCGAGAGTACGACGGCATGCCGCGCTCCCCTACGCCTCGTCGAGGGGGAGGTCAGAGATCGGCCGGCGGCCCGCGTACCCCTCGTCCACGCCGTGCCAGTGCGCGATCGTGGGCTCACCGAGGTGCCAGCACAGAAACACGGTCCCGCCGCCTCGCGAACGGAACGCAAAGTCGACGAGCCCCCGATCAACGTCGCGCAGAATACACCCCGTCGCCTCGACGTCCGCGGCCACGGCCGCGACGCGGGCGCCCAGATTATCCAGCTCCTGCTGGGCCTCGCCGAGCGCGCCGAGCAGGGCCTCGCCCCGGTCCAACCGCTGCCACAGCAGGTCGAGCTGAGCCCGCTTCAGGATCGTCTGGTCTCGGATCCGGCGCAGCGCGTCCAGCATCTCACGCAAGCGGGGCAGGAGCGCGACCGCCTCGCCCACGCTGAAGTAACGCCACTCCGCCACCGCATCACTTCCTTCGGCGCGCCGCAGCGGTCTTAGGCGCGCGTCGACGCGCGGGCGCCGCCGCGCGGGCCCGAACGCCTCGCCGCTTGGGAAGCCGGTCGAAAAACATGATCCCGTTGAGATGGTCGATCTCGTGCTGGAGGATCCGCGCGAGCAATCCCGTGCCGCGGACGAGGATGCGCCGGCCGGTCGCGGCGAAGCCCTCGACCTCCACGCCGAGCGCGCGCGGGACATTGTACAGAACGCCCGGAACGCTCAGACAGCCCTCGGGGCCGATCTGGGTGCCCCAGCGGCGACGCATGCGAGGGTTCACGAGGGCGATGGGCCCGGTGCCGGGGTCAGCCACGAGGACCCGGAGCCGCACGCCGACTTGCGGGGCCGCGAGACCGACCCCCTGGGCGCGTCGCATCGTCGCGATCAGGTCTGAGATCAATGCCCGCACCACGGCCCCCACGGACCCGACGGGGCGGCTGCGCGTGCGCAGCACCGCGCCGTCCGGCGTGCCGAGCTTGACGATCGGGCGCACCCGTCCACGCGGGCGGCGCTGAGCGTTCGAGGATGGGGCGCGTGCCGTCCGGTGCGAAGCCACGTTGGATATTCTTGGGTGACGGCGCAAAAAAACCCTTGCCCGCGGCGGAACTCCGGCGGCGCCGCGGCGATGCGCCCCGAGGCAGCTGTCAGTCGAACTTTACGCGGACCGTATGGTACCCTTGCGCTCCGTCGGGCAGCGTAGGCGCCGGGCTCTCCGGTTGCAGCGCCCCCTTCCCGTCGGTCGCGCGGACCTTCAGGCTGTACTCGCCCTTCTGCGGGGGCGTCCATTGGAGCGACCAGAACTGCCAGGCGTTCGGCCCGAGCGCCGGTTTCACGGCCGCTTGGATCCACGTCTTGCCGTCGTCGGGACTGACTTCCACCTTGGAGATCCCGCGATCGCCGGCGAACGCCCAGCCGCCGAGCGCGAGCATCGTGCCGTCCTTCGTCTCGACCTTGAACGCACTGTTCGTCTTCACGAGCGCCTGCTTGCTCCAGCCTTGCTGTTCCCAGTACCCCGTGAAATCGTGGTTTGCCGCCTCGATGCTGGTGAGCCACTTTGGCTGCTTCATCCCGTACCGGTTCATGATGAGCACGCGCACGGGCGCGCCGTGCTTCTGCGGGATCGGCTCGCCGTCCATCTTGTAGGCCAGCAGCGTCATCGGATCCATGGCGACGTCGATCGACATCGACTCCGCGTAGCTGTCGGCGCTGCGCATGATGATGTTCGTGACCCCGGGCTTCAGCCCGGCGAGATCCAGCACATCCTTCATCCGCAACCCCGTCCACTTCGCGTTGCCGATCAAGTCGCCGCCCACCTCGTTGCTGATGCACTCAAACGTGTGGTACCGCTCCACCGGCGCCGCCGCCTTCTGAAACTCGTCGAACGAGAACTTGAGCGGCTTGTTTACCATCCCGGTGACCTCGAGCGTCCACTTCTTCACGTCGACCGTGGGGTCGAAGAAGTTCTTGGACACCTGATAGAACTCTCCGATCGGCGTCAGTTCGTCCGGCATCCCCTTGATCAACCGGAACGTCTGCTCGGCCGCGCGCGCCACCGCGCCGCCGGCGGCCGTGATCCACGACGCCGCCGTCGTGCCGGCGGCGGCCGCCAGCACGAGCAGCGCCGACCGACGTAGCAGATCCCGACGCCCGACGGTGTCCCCGCCTCGAGCGGTCCCCGTCTGCGCGGACGCCGCGACGCCGCCGCTTCCCGGCCGGCTCTCTCGGGCCATCGCGCGTGCCTCTCCAGGACGCCCGTACAGCAGCACCAGCACGAGCCCGTAGACCAGGCTCGCGATCGCCATCGGGAGTTCGGGTGCGGTGACGACGGTCGTCAGCGGCACCCCCAGCAGCCCGCCTTCGATTCCGGGGAGAAACGCAAACGTCAGGATCACCCAGACGACCGCGGCGGTGGCAACGATGAGCGCGGTGCGCGGCCACCGGCTCCCGCGGGCCAGCCCGGCGTACACCATCCCGCCGACGCCGAGCCCGATGATGCTCGTCAGGACCGCCATGGCCAACCCGAGCGGTTTGGCCTGGTGCTGCAGCTTCTCGAGGATCAGGGCGAAGACCTGATAGGGCAGCATGCGAATCATGCGCTCGGCGAGCGCCTCCTGCAGCGTCGGCATCCCCGTGGCAAAACGGTACGCGAACAGCACTGCCGCGACCGCAACGCCTCCGGCGGCCCCGGCCCAGAAGCCGCGCGCCCACATCACCCGTTTCCGTGTCATCGCTCCCACCCCGGGGGCGGGCTCTCAGGTTCACCGGCCCGCGCTGCCCTCATTCTACAACGCCCGTGGCCTCCATCTTAGCGCGAACCGTGTAAAGATTCGATAAAGGACGGCGGACGCCGGAACCCGGAACCCCTTGGGCCCCGCGGCGTCAGCTTCGCGAGCCCCGCCCGTCGCCGTCCCCCGTGGCCGCGATCTCGCGCTGCCGCTTGACCGCAACGTCGACCAGCCACTGGGGGTCCTCGTAGACGTAGTCCTTGCGCAGCGGATGCCCTTTCCAGTCCTCGCTCATCATGATGCGCCGCAGATCCGGATGCCCGTCAAACACAATGCCGAACAGGTCGTAGGCCTCGCGCTCGTGCCAGTCCGCGCCGCGCCAGACCTCGACGACGGAGGGGACGTGCGCATCGTCCTTCGCCACCGCGACCTTGAGTATGACGCCGTGGGATCGGGCGAGGGACACGAGTTGGTACACCACATCGAACCGATCCGGCCAGTCCACCGCGGACACGAACTCGAGCACGGCCATGTCGAACTCGGGATTGTCGCGGAGCCACCGGCATACCTCGACGATCTCCTCGCGGCCCACTTGAAACGTCGGCGCCCGGTACCGGTACACGGGCGATTCTTCCCGCCGGAGCGGCCGCGGGGCCGGTTTCCCCTCCGCCTTGGCCTGCTCGACCGCGGCCTGCCACTCGCGTTCCTTGACCGCCCAAGCCTCGTCGCCCTTCGCCTCCTCCGCGTGCTGTTCGGCGACGAGATCGCGGAGGTGCGGAAAGCGCTGACGCAGTTCGGCAACCCGTTCGGGGGTCATTCGTGCCGCCTCGAGACGATGCCCGTGGCGATCGGCTCCTTGGGCGCCGCGCGGTTGAGGTCCTCGTGCGAGTAGAGAAGGCGGGCGCGGTTGTACGTCGACGTCTCGTATTGCGGCACGAACACGATCGCCTCCGTCGGGCACACCTCGACGCACAGGCCGCAGTAACAGCACTTATCGATCTCGATATCGAAACGGCTGAGCTGACGCTCCTTCCCCTTCCCCTCCGCCTCGATGTGGATGCACCGGTCCGGGCAGATGCGCTCGCACTGGAAGCAGATGATGCACCGATCCTTGCCCGTCTCGGGGTCGATCGGCAGCGACAGCAGCCCGTGAAAGCGGTGCGAGGTCGGCAGCTTCTCGACCGGATATCTCACCGTGACCTTGGGGCGGAACATGGTGCGGAAGGTCATGCCGAGGCCGGTTCCCAACGCGGCCGCCCCCCGAATGACGCGTTCGGCAACGCTCATTCTGTGCCCCCCTACCTTCTACCGATCCACGTCCGACAACACGATGTCGGTGCTGCCCAGGATCGCGATGACGTCCGCGATCTTCCACCCCTTCATCATCTCCGTGAGCGCGTACAGGTTGGTGAACGAGGGCGCCCGGATCTTCACGCGGTACGGTGTCTCGCCGCCGTCGCTCACGGCGTACACGCCGAGCGTGCCGCGCGGGGACTCGGTACGGACGTACACCTCGCCGCGCGGCGGCTTCATCGTCGTGGGCACGCGCGTGCGGGTCTCCCCGTCCGGCAGATCTCGGAGCGCCCGCCGCACGATCCGCACCGACTGCCGCATCTCCTCCATCCGCACCAGGTACCGAGCGTAGCAGTCGCCCTCCGTGTGGACGGGCACGTCGAACTCCAGCCGATCGTAGACCTCGTAGGGAGCGGCCTTGCGCACGTCGTACGCGATCCCGCTCGCGCGGCCCACCGGCCCCGACGCCCCCATCGCGACCGCGTCGCGCCGGTTGATCACCCCGACCCCACGGGTCCGCGCCTCGAAGATCGGGTTTTGGGTGAGCAACCCATGATATTCGTCGACATGCGGCAAGAAATAGTCGAGAAACGCCTCGCACGCGCCGGTCCAGCCGTCCGGGAGGTCGGCGTACACGCCCCCGATCCGGAAGTACACGTGGTGCAGTCGCCCCCCGGTGACCTGCTCGAACAGATCCAGAATCCGCTCGCGCTCGCGGAAGCACCAGAGGAAGACCGTCGTCGCCCCGAGATCGATCCCCCAGGTACCGAGCCAGACAAGGTGGCTGGCGAGGCGGTTGAGCTCCTGAAAGATCACGCGAATGTACCGCGCCCGCTCCGGCACCTCGACACCGGCGAGGGCTTCGATCGCGAGGCAGTACGCGGCCTCGTTGTTGAGCGCAACGAGATAGTCCATGCCGCGATCCGTCAGCGCCACGTTCTGCACGTACGTCCGGTACTCCATCATCTTCTCGACGGAGGAGTGCAGGTAGCCGATGTCCGGCCAGACATCCTTGATGTTTTCGCCGTCGAGGGTGACAACCAGGCGCAGCACGCCGTGGGTGCTGGGGTGCTGCGGTCCCATGTTCAGCAGCAGCTCTTCGGTGCGAAGCGACACCGTCTCGTCCCCTCCGTGTGGATTGCCGCCCGGACGGAGCCGGGGCCGACCTATCGCGTCCCGGCCTGGGCTTCGATCGCAGCGAGCGCTTGCCGGCGCAGGAACGGTTCCGTCTTGATCCGCTCCTGCAGCTTCAGGATGCCCTCGATCAGCGCTTCGGGCCGTGGTGGACAGCCCGGCACGTAGACGTCCACGGGCACCACCTGATCCACGCCCTTCAGGATCGAATAGTTGTCGTAGAAGAACGGCCCGCCGCAGGTTGCGCACGATCCCATCGAAATGACGTACCGCGGCTCCGGCATCTGCTCCCACAGCCGCCGCACGATCGGCGCCAACTTGATCGAGCACCGGCCGGCGACGATCATCAAGTCCGCCTGCCGCGGCGACGCCCGGGGAATCACCCCCATCCGATCAAGGTCGAACCGGCTCGCAAACGCGGCCATCATCTCGATCGCGCAGCAGGCGAGCCCGAACGTCAGCGGCCACAGCGACGCGGCCCGCCCCCAGTTCAGCGCGTGCTCCAGGGTCGTCAGCACGAGGCCGCCGCCGGGCAGGCTGTCCAGGATCTCGACGGCCTGCGCGAGCGGGGCGATCTGGCTGCGCCTCGGTTCGGCCGGCGTCGCATTGGGTCCGGACGGCACTCCTGCCATGGCCCCTCCCCTCGGTCCTACTTCACCGTTCACCCTAGCATCAGGACGCCAACGCCGCAATCGGGTCGGGCCGGGCGCACCGGCCGAGGCCACACCTCCACCGAGACGGGGCCGAGGCGTCGGGACCCCAGACCGCATCGCCGGCCCGGGTCGGGCACGCTCCTAGGGCGAGGCCGCGAGGTCCTCGAGCGCGAGCTCGAGTGTGATCCAGGAGAGGGTGGCGCATTTCACGCGGACCGGGAATTTGCGCACGCCCTGCAGCGCCTCCAGGTCCCCGAGTCCGTCCGGCGGCGTCTGTTCGCCACGCATCATCGCCTTGACCGCGGCGATCGCCTGCCGCGCGTCCTCGACCCGCTTCCCTTTGACCAGCTCGGTCATCATCGACGCGGACGCCTGGCTGATCGAGCACCCCTTGCCGTCGAACTGGACGTCCTCGACGACCCCGTCGCGGACCCTGAGCGACACGCGGATCTCGTCCCCGCAGAGCGGGTTGGCGCCGTCGCGGACCGCATCCGCGGGCTCCGCCAGCCCCTTGTTCCGGGGATGGCTGTAGTGGTCCAGGATCACGTCGCGGTACAGCTCGTCAAGCGACACGGAACAGGCTCCTCACCTTGAGCAGCGAGCGCACGAGCACGTCGATCTCCTCCCGGATCGTATACACATAGAAGCTCGCCCGCACCGACGAGCCGATCCCGAGGCGCCGGTGCAGCGGCTTCGTGCAGTGGTGCCCGGCCCGCACGCACACGCCGTCCTCGTCCAGCACCTGCGCGACGTCGTGCGGGTGCACGCCGTCCATCATGAACGAAATGACGCCGCCGCGGTCTCCGGTCGTGGGCCCGAGGATCCGAAGACCCGGCACCTCCCGAAGCCGCTCGAGCGCGTAGGTGGTGATCTCGCGCTCGTGCGCCGCGACCGCGTCCATGCCGAGGCGCTCCAGGTACTCGACCGCCACGCCCAACGCGATCGTGTCCCCGACGTTCTGGGTGCCGGCCTCGAACTTCCACGGCACGTCGTTCCACGTCGCGTGATCGAGCCACACGTCGCTGATCATCTCGCCGCCGCCCAGAAACGGCTCCATCTCCTCGAGCAGGGCGCGCCGTCCCCAGAGCCCGCCAACGCCCATCGGCGCAAGCATCTTGTGGCCCGTGAACCCGAAGAAGTCCGCCCCGAGCGCGCGCACGTCCACTGGGCGGTGCGGCGCGCTTTGTGCCCCATCCACGACGACAACGGCCCCGTGCGCGTGGGCGCGCCGGGCGATTTCCGTGACCGGGTTGACCGTCCCGAAGGCGTTGCTGACGTGAACCAGCGCCACGATCTTCGTCCGCGCATTGATCAGGCGATCGAGATCGTCCAGCACGAGGCGGCCTTCACCATCGAACGGGATGTGCCTGAGGCGCGCGCCGCGTTCCTGCGCGAGGAACTGCCACGGCACAAGATCGCTGTGGTGCTCCATCTCCGTCGTGAGGATCTCGTCGCCGGGGCCCACGTGACGGCGGCCCCAAGAATGCGCCACGAGGTTCAGCGCTTCGGTGATGTTGCGCGTAAAGACGACCTCGGCCGGCTCGGCCGCACCGAGAAACCGGGCCATCTTGGCGCGCGCCGCCTCGTATTCCGCCGTCGCGCGCTCGGCGATGGCGTATACCCCGCGGTGGATATTCGCGTTGTACTCCTCATAGTACCGCACAAGGGCGTCGATCACTTGTCGCGGCTTCTGCGACGTGTTCGCGCTGTCGAGATAGACGAGCGGCTTCCCATGAACCCGCTGCTTCAGGATGGGAAAGTCCTCGCGGATCGTCGCTGGAATCGCCATGACGTTCCCTCCTCGCGCCCGCCCCCGGAGGTTGCCGGTGGGTGCCTCCTCGAGCCGGGCGTCCCCCGCGCCGGCTACCGCCGGTGCGGCATCCCACTCGGCGGCTGCGCATCGGGCGAGATCAGCACGTCGCCGCCCTCGACCCGAACCGGATAGACCGCGACCGACCGCACCGCCGGCAGCGAGAGGACCCGGCCGGTCTTCACATTGAAGCGGGACCCGTGTTTGGGGCACACGACGATCTCCGCAACGAGCCCGCCCTCGCTGAGCGACGCCTCCTCGTGCGTACAGGTGTCGTCGATCGCGTAGAACTGTCCGTCGACGTTGGCGAGCGCGACCAGGTGCCCGTCCACCTCCACCTGGGTCACGGAGCCCGGCGGCAGATCCGCCACTCGGCCGACTCGGACGAACTCGCTCATATCGTGTCCGCCATCTTGCGCTCGATCGCACGGTTGAGTCGCTGGCGGACCAAGTCGAGCGGGATCCGATCGAAGATCTCCGCGAAGAATCCGTCGACCATCATCCGGATGGCCGTGGAACGGGGCAGGGCGCGGCTCATCAGGTAGAAGATCTGGTCCTCGTTGAGCCGGCTCGTGCTCGCGCCGTGCGTGCACCGAAGGTCGTTCGCCAAGATCTCGAGCTTCGGCATGCTGTCCGCCCGCGCGCCTTCCGAGAGCACCAGGTTGCGGTTGAGCTGGAACGCGTTCGTCTTCTGCGCCCCGTGGTTCGCGCGGATCAACCCGGCAAACACCGAGCGCGCCTTGTCCTTGAGCGCGCCTTTATAGAGCAGATCGCTCGTGGTGCTGGGTGCGGCGTGCTCCTGCAACGTATGGTAGTCAAAGTGCTGGGTGCCGTCGCCAAACAGCACTCCCAGCATCTCCGAGGTCGCGCCCGGTCCCACCAGACTGGACTCCACGTTCGTCTTGATGAGGCCCGCGCCGAACGCCACCATCAGACTGTGGACGGTCGCGTCGCGCTCGACGACCGTGCGCACGATGCCGAGCTCCCAAACGTTCCGCCCCCAGTCCTCCAGGTTCACATAGCGGATCTGCGCCCCGGGCTTCGGAATCAGCTCGACCTCGTGATTGATGAGCGTCCGGGCCGGCGCCTCGGCCGAGGCCGAGAGCTCGACGAGCGTCACCCGGCTCCGCTCGCCCGCGACGATGAGCGTGTGCGGCGAGTAGAGCAGGCCGTCGCGGTCGAGCCAGGTGCCCGCGACGAGCGGGAGGTCCACCTCCACCCCGTCGGGCACGTAGAGGAACGTCCCGCCCGACCACAACGCGCCGTGGAGCGCCCGATATCGGTTCTCGTCGTCCCGCACGACGGTGCCGAGATGCGAGCGGACCAGATCGGCGTGGGTCTGCACCGCGTCGTTCAGCGAGGAGAACACCACCCCGTCCTTCGCCAGTTCGGTCGCGAGCCGGGATTGGATCTGCGTCCCGTCAAGCACGAGGCGGAGCCCCGCCGCTTCGGCCGGATCGCCGACCAGGCGCATGAGAGGCGCGGGCGGCGTCGCCTTGCGCCCCGACTCCGCGGCGAGCGGCCGGAGCGCGTTGAAGTCGAGAGCGCTCAGGTCGGTCCGCCGCCACTCCTCGTCGATCGGCGACGGCGGGGGCAGACGAACGAACGCCTCCCACGCCGCCACGCGGCGCTCCAGGAGCCACGCCGGTTCGCCGGCCGCGGCGCTCTGCCGCTCGACGGTTTCCCGGCTGATGGTGCTGGTCGTTACCGGACGCGTCTCACTCACGGTCTCCTCCATGTGAGGCGCCGATCGGCTGGACCCTCAGGCCGGGCGCGTGGCCCGACTCCCCCTGGGACCGACGGTCGGGGAGGGCAGGCGGGACGCCCTGCCCTCCCCTCACAACCCGTTGCCGAACGCGACGCCCGCGTGCTAGCCGACCGAACCCTCCATTTCGAGCGCGATCAGCCGGTTGAGCTCAACACTGTACTCCATCGGCAACTCGCGGGAGATCGGCTCGATGAACCCGCGGACGATCATGTTCATCGCCTCGTCCTGGTTCACGCCGCGGCTCATCAGGTAGAACAGCTGCTCGTCCGAGACCTTGGACACGGTCGCCTCGTGCGTGACCTGCACGTCGTCCTCGTCGATCTCCATCGTCGGGTAGGTGTCGGAACGCGACTGGTCGTCCAAGATCAGCGCGTCGCAGCGCACCGCGCACTTGCTGCCGTGCGCCCCCGGATACACCTTGACGAGACCGCGGTATCCTGCGCGGCCGCCGGACTTGCTGATCGACTTGCTCACGACGGACGACTGCGTGTGCGGCGCGGCGTGGATCACCTTGCCACCCGGGTCCTGATGCTGCCCCTCCCCGGCGAACGCGACCGACAGGATCTCGGCCTTGGCGCCCGGCTCGAGCATGTACACGCTCGGGTATTTCATCGTGAGCTTGCTGCCGAGGTTGCCGTCCACCCATTCCATCGTCGCGTCGCGGTACGCGACCGCGCGTTTGGTCACGAGATTGTACACGTTCTTCGACCAGTTCTGAATCGTCGTATACCGGACGCGCGCACCCTCCTTGACGATGATCTCGACGACCGCGCTGTGCAGCGAATCGCTCGAGTACGTCGGCGCGGTGCACCCTTCCACGTAGTGGACGTACGAGCCCCGCTCGGCGATGATCAGCGTCCGCTCGAACTGGCCCATGTTCTGCGCATTAATCCGGAAGTACGCCTGCAGCGGGATCGTCACGTGCACGCCCTCAGGCACGTACACAAACGACCCGCCGCTCCAGACCGCGCTGTTGAGGGCCGCAAACTTGTTGTCCTCGGGGGGCACGACGGTCCCGAAGTACTCCTTGACCATGTCCGGGTACTCGCGCAGCCCGGAGTCCATGTCGAGGAAGACCACCCCTTGCTTGGTCCACTCCTCGCGCAGGCTGTGGTAGACGACCTCGCTCTCGTACTGCGCGCCCACGCCGGCGAGGTACTTCTTCTCCGCCTCCGGGATGCCGAGCCGGTCGAACGTCTTCTTGATGTTTTCGGGGACCTCGTCCCAGGTGCGGCCCTGGTTCTCCATCGGCTTCACGTAGTAGTAGATATTGTTGAAGTCGATCTCGCCGACGTTGCCGCCCCACGTGGGCATCGGCTTCTTCTCGAAGACCCCGAGCGAGTGCAGGCGGTACGCGCGCATCCAGTCCGGCTCGTTCTTCATGTGGACGATCTGCTCGACGATCTTGCGGTCGAGCCCCCGCTCGGACTTGAACGCGTAGGCATCCTCGGGATCGTGAAAGCCGTATTTATACTGGTCGAGATCGATGCCGAGCGGATTGACAACAGCCACGGTCGTCGCCCCTCCTCCTAATGATGCTCCAACGGTCTAGTGCCGCACCCAGAACACCTTGCCGGCACTGCGCACTTCTCCCTCGCCGACCACTTCCGCGGCGACGCGCTCGTACTGCGCGCGGATGCCATCGTACCCGATCTGGTCGAGCTCATCCGCGAGCTCCGCGTCGCCGGACGTCACGATCCGCCCGTCGAACATCACGTGCACCCGCGTCGGGTTGATGTACTTGAGGATGCGCGGGTAGTGGGTGATCACCAGCACGCCCATCTTCTTCCCCGAACGCTCGTACATCCGGTTGACCCCGGCCGCCACAATCTTGACCGCATCGACGTCGAGCCCCGAGTCGGTCTCGTCCATGATGGCGATCTCCGGCTCGAGCAGCGCCATCTGCAAGATTTCGGCGCGCTTCTTTTCACCGCCGCTGAACCCTTCGTTGACATAGCGGCCTAACACGGACGGATCCACCTGCAACTCGTCGACCTTGGCCCGCACGAGCTTCTGAAACTCGGCGAGCCCCATCAGCTGGTCCTTGTCGAAGCCTCGACGCGCGCTCACGGCAGTCCGCAGAAAGCTGGCCATCGTGACCCCGGGGATTGTGACGGGGTACTGGAACGCGATGAACAGCCCCTTGCGCGCCCGCTCGTCCGGCGCCATCGCAACGAGGTCCTCCTGCTTGTACAACACCTCACCCTTGATCACCTGGTAGAACGGGTTGCCCATGAGCACGTTTGCGAGCGTGCTCTTGCCCGAGCCGTTCGGTCCCATCAGCGCGTGGATCTCGCCTGACCGAACGTCGAGGTTGGCGCCCTTGAGGATCACCTTGTCCTCGACCTGCGCCCACAGGTCCTTGATTAGCAGTTCCGCGCTCATTCATCCCTCCGTCGCGGCTGTCGCGCGCGCCCACCGCGGGGTTAACCAGTCGCTGGGGGCCCGACCTAGAGCCAGAGATTCTCGACTAAACTAGTCATGTTTCAGTATAGACACCGAAAGTTTTCGCTGTCAATTGCATCCTTAATCGATCCGTCCGTCGGCAACGCGGCAGCGGTGTGTCTTGCGACCTGACGATGCAATCGCTCGACAGTGGCGTCGGTCAGACCCAGAGCCAGGCGCAGGGGCGCATTGCGGCGTCTTCAGAAGATTGGCGTCACCCGCCCTCGCTTGGACCGGCGGGGCGCCGGTCCAAGCGGGCGCCGTCGCTCGACCACTCGTGGAGATCATAGAGGGCCTGGAAGCGGTACCCCGCCGCGGCAATCTCGTCCCGTCCCCCTTCGTGACGGTCCACGACCGCCAAGACCAACAACACCTCGGCACCGGAAGCCTGGACGGCGCGCGCAGCGCGAATCGCCTGGCCGCCGGTCGTAACGACATCCTCGATGACAACGACCCGATCGCCCGACTCGAGCCGGCCCTCGACCGACCGCGCCGTCCCGTACCCCTTGGCCTCCGGCCGAACGATCGCAAACGGCAGCCCGGTTTCGAGGGCGACCGCCGTTGCGAGCGGCACCCCTCCGAGCGCCGGTCCAACGAGCCGGGTCGTCTCGGCCGGGAGCGCATGGGCCAGCAGACGCCCGACGTCGCGAAGCACGGCGGGGTCGGTCTCGAACAAATACTTGTCGATGTAGTAGGTGCTCTGCCGGCCGGAACTGAGCGTGAATGTGCCGCGGAGAAACGCCGCACGCACGATGCGCGCCCAGGTGCGAGCGCGCAGCTCGGGCACGAGATGTTCGGGAACGCGATCCACGCGTGCTAGCGCGCTGCCGCGGGCGAGGCGGTCAACCCGACGCTGGACAGCAGCAGGCGTGTCAGCGGAGCGAGGATCTCCTCAAGAGGATTGGGCTTGCCGGTGTTCAGCCAGCGGGCGACGAGCTCTCCCACGGCACCGATCCACACGTACGCCGCCATCTCCGTGTCCTGCGCGGGGATCTTACCGTCCTGAACGGCACGGTCCAGGTAGCCGCGCAGCACTTCCACCAACATCGCCTTCAACGCGATCCGCTTGCCCTGAAAGTCGGCACCGGCCGCCGGCCAATCGATCAGGACGATCTTGGCCAGTTCGCGGTGCGCCTGGAAGTTTCGGACGAGCGTTGCCACCGTCGCCTCCACCTGGGCCACGAGGCCCCGGCTCTGCTGAACCGCAATCTGCAACTCCTGGGCCACCGTCGCGGCATAGTCCTCGACCAGGGACATGAAGATCTGTTCCTTGCTGTCGAAGTAGAAGTAGACGGCGCCCTTTGACGTGCCCGATGCCTTCACAATGTCGTCGACCACGGATCGATAGAAGCCCTTCTCGGAGAACACTTGCGCGGCGGATGCAAGAATCTTACGGCGGGTTTCCTCACGTTGTGAGAGTCTTCCCAACCGGTCTATCGCGGTCGCCATCCGACCCCCCTTAAGACTGACTGGTCAGTCTTCCACGGCCAGTATAGGATTCACCTATGACATTGTCAATCGAGCGACCGCGTAGTCTACGCACGACGGGGAATGCGAGATGCGTCCCCGTGACGATCCATCGACCGATCTGCCATGCTTCACGGTCTGAGTCAAGCACCGCAATACAAAACGGGATCACGTTAGGTAATGATCCCGTACAGAAATGACGGCCCGCATGACCGCGCGTCCCACTTGGACGAAATTGAATCGCAACGGACACTTGATCACGCCGGGGCCGGCGGGATCACTTGCCGCCAGATCCCTGCTCCCACGCCTCCATTTCCGCGTCGGTCAACCCAAAGTGGTGCCCGACCTCGTGAATCACCGTCAGCCGGACCTCTTCGATCACCTCTGCGTCGGTACGGCAGATCGCCTCGATGTTGTCCTGATAGATGATGATGACCTCGGGCAACTCATACGGCGCGAACGGGGATCGCTCGAGTTCGTTGGCCCCGTGATACAGGCCGAGGATGTCTCCGCCTAACTCCTTGGCGACGTCGGCGGACGGGCGGGCCTCGACGAGCACGGCGACGTTCGGAAGGCGCTCCGCAAACGCTGGCGGCAGCCCGTCCAGCGCACGCCGGACCAGCCGTTCAAACGCGGCCCTGCGCAGCGGCGTCCCTCCTCGGCCCCGCTACGCCTCGGCGAGATGTCGACGGATCAGTTCCTCCGCCGGCGGCACCACGGCGTCCCAGTCAACACCCTCTGCACGTGTGATCGTGATGAAGTCGTTGAGAAAGAACACTTGGCGGATGCCTGCGATGCCGAGCAGGTCCCGGGCAAGCGGAGACGCGGCGGAGCCTGCCTCGGTAAAGGTCTGGCTGCGGCCCTCGGTCATCCGCCTGTTGACCACGAACTTCAAGGCGTTGACGTTCGGGGTCGGTTGTACGATCACTGTGAGCGCTGGGGGCACGTTTCCCTCCCGTTCAATTACTTATTGTCGTTGCTGCCGGTTTCCAACGTCGGCACCCCGGGCGGCGTGTTCGGACCCGTTTGGGGTGCGCCGGCACTCACGAGCACGTCCACCGCACCGTTGGGGTCGAGGTGCGTGCCGGCAGACTGGAACTGGTGGATCACATCGCCGGCAGCAAATTGATCATCGCGCGTGTAGCTCACCGCGCCCAGCCGGAGCCCGGCTCCTTCCAGCAAGCGCGCCGCCCCGGACACGGGGAGCCCGTTCAGATCCGGCACGATCCCTGATCCCTGGCTGACTGTCAGCTGAAGCACCACGCCCTTAAGGACCTCGCGCCCGGCGGGAGGATCCTGCGCGACGATCACGCCAACCGGCAGGTGCGCGTCCTGGCGCTGCGCCGTCACGATCACGCCGAGCTGCAGCGGGACCACTTCGCGCGCCGCGTCCTGCACGGTGCGCCCGATCAACGCGGGCACGGTCGCGTGGGCCGCGAGCCACGCGCCTCGATAGCCGGTGGTGGCCAGCGCGATAGCGCCGGCGGCGGCGAGGACAATGACCGCCGCCCGCATCCACACCACCGCCGTCCCGACGCGCCGCCGTGCGGCGGCGCGCCGCGCCTCCTGCGCCGCCTCGGCCCGGACCGCGGTGTCCGTCAGGGCCGAGTGCACTGGCCGAGCCTCGGCGGGCGGCGGCAACTGGATCGTCTCGTTCGACGGCGGCGCGGTCGCAACCCGCGCCGTGGAGCTCGCATCGCCCGCGGAGCCCTCCGCGTCGCGCGACGCGGGCAGGACGGCCGTGGCGCCCCCGTCGGACGCCGTCCGCAGGGCCTCGGCCGCGGCCTCGGCAGACGGATATCGGTCCTCCGGCGACTTCGCCAGCAGCCGGCAAACGATCGCCAGCGTTGCCGGGGAGACGCCGGGTCGAATCGCGGCCAGGTCGGGGACGGGGTCGTGTAGGTGCCGAAGCGCGACCGCGACGGGCGCCGCACCGTCGAAGGGGACGCGGCCGGCGAGCAACTCGAACAGCACCACCCCAAGCGCATACTGATCCGCCGCCGGGCCGGCGGGGTCGCCCCGAGCCTGTTCGGGCGCGATGTAGTGGGCCGACCCCACGAGACTGCCGGTGCGCGTGAGCTTCGTGCCGTCGAGCGTGCGGGCGATGCCGAAGTCCGCGACCTTGACGTGCCCGTCCGCGGTGAGCAGAATGTTGTGTGGTTTCACGTCCCGGTGGACGAAGCCGCGCCCGTGAGCATACGCGAGCGCGTCGGCGACTTCGGCGGCGATCCGGAGCGCCTCCGCCTCCGGGAGCGGACCGCGGCGCACGAGCATCTCCCGCACGGTGCCGCCGGGCACGTACTCCATGGCGATGTACTGACGCGGCCCGTCGTCGCCATATCCGTAGACCACGACAATCCGCTCATGGGCCAGGCTCATCACCGCCTCGGCCTCGCGGCTGAATCGCGTGCGGAACTCCTCGTCGCGCGAGAGAGAATCGGAGAGCACCTTGACCGCGCACGCCACCCCCCGTGCCTGATCCCACGCCTGGTACACCGTCGCCATGCCGCCGCTGCCGAGCGGCTTCCCGAGCGCGAAACGCCCGGCAAGCACCGGGCCGGCGTCCGACGCGGTGGGCGGCGGGTCGAGAGGCTGTCCCGGTGTCTCCGTCACGGCCGACCTCTACCCTACCGTGCCTACCCCTGTGGACAGGGGGACCCGGCCCACAGACGTGAGCGGAACAGCGTTCTCGACTGGCCTACGCGCGAGCGTTCGGGGCGGTGCGTGCGGCGGACACACGTCCGGATCGTCAGTGCAGCCGCTGCGTCGTCGTGAACCCAGGGAGTTCGGTCGTCCACGACGCCCGTCGCGCGAACGTGATGATGGGCGGGAGGTAGCCGCGGATCAGCGTAATCACGCGTTCGGGGGACATGATCCCGCTACCCGTGAGCAGCGTCCACCGGGTCTCGACCATCGCGGCGAGGTGGAGCGCGAGCTCCATCGGAATCACGCCCGCGTCCGCAAGCGGCAGGAACACCTCCCACCGGCGGGGGGGGCGGGCGATGCCGAGCGTGGTGAGCATGGCCTTCGCGATCCCGGTCGCGGCGCCGCTTGCGTTGCTGAACACGCCGATGATCTGGCCGACCCGCTCCGCGTCCTGCGCCACGGCCTCGATATCCCGGGTGAACATCTCGAGAATCGGCACCGACGTGAGCACGCGGGCGAGACGCCACCCGATGCGCACGGGATCCAGCGAGCGCGCTGGTTGCGAGGCGGTGCGGACCGCGTCGTCGGTCGACGGAAGGCCGAACGCCCGGGCCTTGAGAATCGTCTCGTGCGCCTCTTCCAGGAGCCTCGGACGTTCCTGCGCCAACCGCTCGGTCGTCTGTCGCACGAACGTCTCGCGGGCGGCGGGGTCGTTGTCCGCGAGCAGCGAGCCCCAGGTGAGGACCTCGTACACGACCGGAAGCACGTGCAGGTTCAGGGCAAAGGGCATCAGCACGCCCGGCGCGTCTCCCAGGGGCGAACTGCTGCCGATCCCTTCGAGGTACTCGGTGATCGCGTCGCTCCCCAGGCCCTCGCGGAACAGGATCCCGACCTCGATGTCCGAATCGGGCCACGTGCGGCTGACGGCCGGCTGTCCGTACAGGTACGCCGCCGCGATCTCCTGTTCTCCGCGGAAGAACCCTGTCAGGTGATCGAACGCGGTCACGACGACAGACTCCCTCGCCGTTCGGGCTGCACCACGCCCCATTGTAACACAGCGTGGCGGCGCGGCTGCGAACGGCCCCGGGCGGGCCGCGCCTACGCCCGTTCCGGCGAGGGCACCGGGGTCGCGACCACGTCCGCTGTGGGAAGGGCCCGCGGCGCGACCTTCCAAAACAGCGGCAGCCATCGGTCCCAGTCCTCGAGTACCTCGCGGGCGCGCTCGCTGCCGGTCGCATGCCGGTGTGCCTCGACCCATCGGCGCAGCGTCCGCACGTCGTCCGGGTCGGACACGCGCGCAAGGCCGACGAGACCGGGGTTGTGGCGGTGCTCGAGCGTTCCGCGCTCGTCGAGGACGTACGCGCAGCCACCGGTCATCCCGGCGCCGAAGTTGCGTCCGGTTTCCCCCAACACCACGACGACGCCGCCGGTCATGTACTCACAGGCGTGATCTCCGACGCCCTCGACCACCGCGACGGTCCCGCTGTTGCGGACCGCGAACCGCTCGCCGGCCCGGCCGGCGGCGAACAGGCGGCCTCCGGTCGCTCCATAGAGCACGGTGTTCCCCATGATCACGTGCCGGTGGGATCGCGCGAGCAGCACGCCGGGCGGACGGATCGCGATCTCTCCCCCGGCCATTCCCTTGCCGACGTAGTCGTTCGCCTCGCCGTAGAGCGCGAGCCGCATCCCGCCCACGCACCACGCCCCGAACGACTGGCCGGCGCTCCCCACGAACCGCAGCGTGATGGTCTCGTCCGGAAGCCCCGCGTCCCCGTGGCGGCGCGCGATCGCCGACGCGATGCGGGCGCCGGCGGTCCGGTGCACGTTGCGGATCTCAAACGTCCGGTCCACGCGCTGGCCCGCGGCCAGATCCTCCCCGATCTGGATCAAAATCGCGTCGTCGTACGGCTCGCCCGGCCGGTCGTTCCGCTCCTGCTGGTGGCGCCGGACACGTGTGCCCGACGGATCCGGATCGGCGAGCAGCGCGTCGAGCGCGAGCCGGCGGGCGCGAGGCACGGGAATGTCCGACCGCACCCGCAGCATGTCCTGACGGCCGACGATCTCGTCCACGCCCCGCGCGCCGAGTTGGGCGAGCAACCGGCGGAGGTCCTCGGCGATCGCGAGGAAGAAGTGGACCACGCGCTCCGGCGTCCCGGGGAATTTAGCCCGCAGATCATCCCGCTGGGTGGCGATCCCGACGGGGCACGTGTTGAGGTGGCACTGGCGGGCCATCACGCACCCGAGTGCGACGACCGCCGCGCTCGCAAATCCGAACTCCTCGCCCCCCAGCAGCGCCGCGATCAGCACGTCGCGCGCCACTTTCAATCCCCCGTCGACCCGGATCTTCACCCGGCCGCGGAGGTTGTTGCGGACGAGCGTCTGCTGGGTCTCCGCGAGCCCGAGCTCCCACGGCACCCCCGCGTTCTTGATCGAGTCCAGCGGCGACGCACCGGTGCCGCCGTCCGCGCCGGCGATGTGCACCGTGTCCGCGTACGCCTTGGCTACGCCCGCGGCGATCGTGCCGACGCCCGCCTCGCTGACGAGCTTCACCGCCACGCGGGCCCGCGGATTGCCCTGTTTCAGATCGTAGATCAGCTGCGCGAGATCCTCGATGCTGTAGATGTCGTGATGCGGCGGCGGAGAGATCAGGGCGATGCCCGGCTGCGTGTGCCGGATCCGCGCGATCTCCGCGGAGACCTTGGCCCCGGGGATCTGACCGCCCTCGCCGGGTTTGCTCCCCTGGGCCATCTTGATCTCGAGTTCCTGGGCCGCGTTCAGGTACGACGCGGTGACGCCGAACCGCCCCGAAGCCACCTGCTTCACCGCCGAGTTCGGCCAGTCCCCGTTCGGCCGCCGCACGAATCGATCGGGGTCTTCCCCGCCCTCCCCGCTGCTGCTCTTCGCGCCCAGGCGGTTCATCGCGATCGCGAGCGTTTCGTGCGCTTCCTTGCTGAGCGATCCGTGCGACATCGACGAGACGACGAACCGTCGGGCGATCTCGGCGGCCGGCTCCACACCCTCCACCGGGATCGGGGCGCCGCCGTGGAACTCGAGGAGATCGCGCAGCGCGGTCGGCGGCCGGTGCGTCACCTCCCACGCGTACGCGAGATATTCTTCGTCGCCGCCCTGGAGCGCGAGCCGGTGCAGCGTCCGCAGGACGTTCGGGTGGAACGCATGGTACTCCCCGTCCTTGCGGAACCGGAACAACCCGGGGTCGTCCAACGCAGGCACGCCGTCGTCGCCAAACGCGCGGCGGTGACGCAGCAGCACGTCCTCGGAGATCTCGGCGAGCCCGATGCCGCCGAGCCGGGACGGTGTCCCCGTCAGCGCAAACTCCACGAGTGCTGTGTCCAGTCCCACGGCCTCGAAGATCTGGGCGCCGTGGTAGCTCGACACCGTGGAGATGCCCATCTTGGACATGATCTTGAGCAGCCCCGCTTCGATCGCCTTGCGGTGGTTGGCCAGCCACGCCGCGGGATCCGCGCCTGCCCGGCGCGCCTCCTCCACGATCATCTCGTGTGCGAGGTACGGGCAGACCGCGCTCGCGCCGTAGCCAATGAGCACCGCCGTGTGGTGGACGTCCCGCGCCTCGCCGGTCTCCGCCACGAGGCTCACGCGCATGCGTCGCCCGCGGCGGATCAACGACTGGTGCACGGCGCCGACGGCGAGCACCATCGGGATCGGCGCGTGCGCCGCATCGATTCCGCGGTCGGAGATGACGAGGAGCGTCGCGCCCTCCTCGACCTGGTACGCCGCCTCGTCGCACAGCTGCACGAGGGCGCGCTCGAGCCCGTCCGCGCCGCCCGCGGCCGCGAATCGCGCCGACAGGGTGCGCACACGCAGCGTCTCCTCGGGGAGCGATGCGAGAGACCCGAGCTCGACTGCGGTGATCACCGGAGAGCGCAACTCGACGAGCCGCGCGTGCTCGGGTGCCTCCTCCAGCAGGTTGCCGCGGGCGCCGAGCAGGGTCACGAGCGACATCACGAGGCGTTCGCGCAGGGAATCGATCGGCGGATTCGTCACCTGGGCAAACCGCTGCTTCAGATAGGCGTAGAGTAGACGCGGGCGCGACGACAGCACCGCAAGCGGCGTATCGTCACCCATCGACCCAACCGGGTCCTTCGCCTCCATGAACATCGGTGTGTGAATGCGCTTGAACTCCTCGTCCGAGTAACCGAACGCAACGAGCCGCCGCGCCAACGAGGGGGAGTCGACCGCGGGGGGCGCGGTGTCCGAAGGCACGCGGGTCCGGCCCGCAGCGAGCCACGCGGCATATGGCCGACGGCCGGCGACCTCGCGCTTGATCGTCTCGTCGTTGAGAATCCGGCCCGCCACGGTATCGACGGCGATCACCCGACCGGGGCCCAGCCGACCCTTTTCCACGATCCGGCTGGGGTCGAGATCGAGCACGCCAGCCTCGCTCGCGACGACCACTAACCCGTCCTCCGTGATCATGTACCGCGCCGGGCGCAGTCCGTTGCGGTCCAGCGCCGCCGCGGCCACGCGGCCATCCGAGAACGCGAGGGCCGCGGGCCCGTCCCACGGCTCCGAGAGACCAGCGTGAAACTCATAGAACGCGCGGAGCTCGGGCGCCATCTCCGTCGCCCCCTCCGAGGCCTCGGGGACGAGCGTCATCATCGCATGCAGGGGGTCGCGGCCGGACTGCACGAGGAGTTCCAGTACGTTGTCCAGCATCGCGCTGTCGCTGCCGTCCGCCTGGATCACCGGGGTCAGGTCTCGCATGCGCTCCCGCCAGAACGGGGAGCGCAGGTGGGCCTCGCGGGCGCGCGTCCAGTTGACGTTGCCCCACAACGTGTTGATCTCTCCGTTGTGGGCCAGCAACCGGAACGGCTGGGCGAGCGGCCAACTCGGGAATGTGTTCGTACTGTACCGTTGATGGAACAGTGCGAGCGCCGTCTCAAACGCCGGGTCGCGCAGGTCCGCGTAGAAGCGCGGGAGTTGCGGGGCGACGCAGAGGCCTTTGTACACGACGGTCCGGTGCGAGCACGACGGCACCGAACACTCCGCGATGCGCTCCTCGAGGAGCCGCCGCTCGATGACTTTCCGCGCCAGGTACAGCGTCCGCTCGAACTCGTCCGCGCCGAGCGGATCGGGCCGGCCGACCAGCGCCTGCTCGATCTCGGGCCGGGTGAGGAGCGCATCTCGGCCGAGCGCCGCCGAGGCGACCGGCACCTGCCGCCACCCGAAGAACACCAGCCCCTCGCGGGTGATCGCGTCCTCAACGATTGCGCGGGCGCGCCCGCGCGTCCGGTTGTCGCGGGGGAGGAACACCATCGCAAGCCCCAGGTCGCTGTGTCGGGGCACGCGCACCGAGAGTCGCTGCAGGTCGGGCGCGAGCAACCGATGGGGAATCTGGGTGAGCACCCCGGCGCCGTCCCCCGTCTTGCCGTCCGCAGAGACCGCGCCGCGGTGCGCCAGGTTCGCGAGCGCGTCCAATGCGTGCGCGAGGGGCGCGTGACTGCGGCCGCCCGTCGTCGCCACGAACCCGACGCCGCATGCATCGTGTTCAAACCTCCGGTCATAGAGGCCGGACATCGTGGTCCCCCTCGCGCGAGATACCCGTCCCGCCGGACCGTCGCTCCGCCGCGCCAAAAGCAAAAGCCCGAGGGAGCGATCCTGTGTGAGAGGAACCTCTCCCTCGGGCTTTTGTCCCGATGGTGTAGCGCCCTTTAGGCCGCCTGTGCCGCTCGGTCCGGTCCGACCCCTCCTGGGGGCCGCGGATCCCTAGGCACACTCCCTCCCCGTCGCCGAGCACGAAACAACGGGTCCGCCGTGCCGATGATGCTGATCGGTTATTTAACTGTGTGTACCAGAATTGGCGTAGGTTGTCAAGGGAAACGGGCAGATTGTTCGGATCTTCGCACGGCGCTGCGTGCGAGAACTGTTGCCGCCGCCCCGTGCCCGGGCTATGCGCCGTGGCGGAGATAGGCGACTTGCCCCGCGACGAGCGTCAGCGCCACGCCGCCTTCGCGATCGAACACGACCAGATCGGCGTCGTGCCCGTCGACGATCTGGCCCTTGCGCGCGAGACCGAGGAGCCGCGCTGGCACGAGCGTCGCCGACTGCACGGCTTCTCGCAGACCCACCTCGGCGGCAGCCGCGAAGTTGCGAACGGCCCGGCTCATTCTGAGCACACTCCCCGCAAGCGTGCCGTCGGGCAAGCGCGGCACGCCGTCCCGCACTTCGATCGCCTGCGCGCCCAGCGTGAAATTGCCCCGTTCCATCCCGGCCCCGGAGACGGCGTCCGACACGAGCGCCACCCGGTTGGTGCCCGCCGTGCGCGCGATCAGGTTGAGCACCGCAGGATGGACATGGATGCCGTCGGCGATCACGCTCACCACAAGCCCGCGTGTGAGCAGCGCGCCGCCTGCGGCGCCGGGCTCCCGGTGGTGCAGGCCGCGCATCGCGTTGAACACGTGGGTGACGAGCCGGGCGCCCCACTGCGCCGCGGCTCGGATCTCGTCGTAGGCCGCGTCGGTATGCCCCAGCGCGACGACGATCCCCTGTGCGGCCAGCGCGCGCACCACGGGTTCGGCGCCTTCGAGCTCCGGCGCAAGCGTCATCACGCGCACGGCGCCGCGGACGCGGCGCACCGTCTCGGTGACCTCCGGGACCGTCGGGTGCCTGAGGTCCTGGGCGCGATGGGCCCCGCGGCGCAGCGGATTGAGATACGGCCCCTCGAGGTGCACCCCGAGGATCTGCGGCAGCTGGCTGCGCCGGGCTCCCGCGCTGGCCGCAACCTCGGCCGCCCGGCGCATATCCTCAAGCGGGGCGCTGACGATCGTCGGGAGGTAGGCCGTGACGCCGGTCCCGGCAAGGTACCGCCCGAGCACGTCATAGTCTTCGAGGACGCAGTGCGAACAATCCACGCCGGCGCCGCCGTTGACTTGAAGATCGATGAGCCCGGGGATCAGGGTGCCGTCCGGAAACCTGAGCACGCCCGCCGCGTCGCGGCCCGGCGGCTCGCCGGCACCGACGCGCGTGATGCGGCCGTCCTCGATCGCGACGAAGCCGGGGCTGAGGTTCCGATCGGGCGCCATGACTGTGCCTGCGGAAATGATCATGGTCCCACTGGTTCAGGCCCGCCGCGCCGCCCTCCTGCGGCGCCGACGGTCTGTGGGGCGCCGCGCGGCGGCAGGCGCACGGGATCGCGGCGGAGAACTGTGCCGCGTGACGATCCGGCCGCTCCGGGAGACGGACGTGGAGCTCTGCGCCGCGATCATGCTAGGGCTTCCGCTCTGGCAACGCTACGGGACGACTCCGGACGACGCGCGTGCACTATTCACCGGCGCGCTGACCGGATCCGCCCGGGCGCGGGTCGCGGAGGACCGCGGCCGTGTCATCGGGTTCGTCGTGTACAGCCTGCGCGGTACGTTCGATCGCAGCGGGTATGTGCGCGCCGTCGGGGTCGCGGAGGGAGCCCAGGGGCGCGGGGCGGGCGACCGACTGATGCACGCCGCGGAGGAAGACATCCTGTCACACGGTCCCAACGTCTTTCTGCTCGTGTCGGCGGGCAACGCGGACGCGCGCCGCTTCTACGAACGGCGGGGCTACCGGTGGATCGGGGAAATCCCCGACTACGTGAGGGCGGGCATTACGGAAGCCCTGTATCGGAAGACGCTCGGTCCGATCCGGCCGGAGTGACCGCGGGCGCCATAAGGGCTATCATAGAGGCGGTGACGCGGTCACGGAGCCTGCGCCGGTGCCGACGTAACCCCGGGGCTCCGGGAACCGTACACAGGGGGTGAGAGATGCACGCGAAGCGGATTCTGGTCGTGCTCGTGGCGTTGCTGCTCGCGCTGCCGCTCGCCGGGCAGACGTACGCGGCGCCGGCAAAGGTCACGCTGACGATGGGCGTGGACCAGGAGATCGTCGGGCTGGATCCCAACAAGGTGACGGCGTTCTCCTCGTTCCGCCGGATCGATCTTCTATACAACAAGCTCGTGACGTACGACGCGGGCCTGCACGTCGTCGGCGACCTCGCGACGTCGTGGGATACGCCCGACAACCGGACCTACGTCTTCCACCTGCATCCGGGCGTCCGGTTTCACGACGGCACGCCGCTGACGGCCGACGATGTCGCCTTCACGATCGAACGAGTCCTCGATCCGAAGACGGCGTCCCCGGCGCGGTCCTACCTGGACGCGGTGGACACCGTCACCGCAACGGACCCGCTGACGGTGCGGTTGCACCTGAAGTACCCGCTGGCGTCCACGCTCGCGGCGCTGACCTCGGCCAACCTGGCGATCGTGGAGAAGGCGGCCGTGCTCAAGAACGGCGACCTCCAGAAGACCGAGGCCGGCACCGGCCCGTTCGTGCTCGCGGAATGGGTGCCGGACAACTACATGCGACTTGAGAAGAATCCGAACTACTTCAAGCGCGGGCTGCCGAAAGTCGATGAGATCGTGATCCGCGTGGTCCCGGAGGAAGCGTCGCTGCTCGCCGGCGTGCGCAGCCGGAGCCTGGACATGGCGACGATCTCGGACGGGAGCCTGGTCAAGCAGGCGCAGGGAGACAAGACGCTGCAGGTCGCGCAGGCGGCGAGCCTGAACCTGCGCATCTTCTCGTTCAACACGACGCACGCACCGTTCACGAATCCGAAGGTGCGCGACGCGATCGCGTACGCAATCGACCGTCAGGCGATCGTCGCCGCGGCGGAGTTCGGACTCGGCGATGTGAGCGGGCCGATCCCGGCGCCGGACCGAGTGTATGCGCTGCCGGTCGCGTCGTTCCCCGAGTACCACACGAACCCGGCCAAGGCCAAGCAGATGCTGCAGGAAGCCGGCGTCGCGGGGGCGTCGTTCAACATCGTGGCGTCGCCGACGTACGAGGGCGGGTTGGCGGTCGCGCAGATCATCCAGGCCCAGCTGCGCGCGGTGGGGCTGAATCCGACGATCGACAACGTCGAGTGGGGCACGTACATCAACCGCTGGGTCAAGCGCGACTTCGACACGATGGTCGAGCTCCGGGGTGGGGACCCCGATCCGGACCGATTCCTGTACCGCACGTTCTACAGCACCGGCGCCGTGAACAACTTCCTGTTCAAGGACGCCGCGGTCGACAAGCTCCTGGACCGGGGCCGGGTGCACCTGACCGTGGCCGAGCGCAAGCCGATCTACGACGACGCGCAGCGCGCGCTCGTCACGGACGCACCGGCGGTGTTCCTGTACACGCCGTATACGAGCCAGGTGCTGCAGGGCTACGTGAAGGGGTTCCGGGTCATCCCCACAGGCTCGCTGGAGTACTTGCAGGAAACCTCGATCCAACGGTAACCGATGGGACACCTGGGGGGTGGCGACCGCGATGGCGCCGCCCCCCGGCCGTCCGATCCATCCCTGCGTCGATGACGCCGCCTGACCCTCGCGCCCGCTGCGTGGGGCGACGCGGGCGCGGCACGGGGCTTCGATGACCGCGTTCCTCGCGGGCCGGCTGCTCACGCTCGTGCCGGTGCTGTGGGGGGTGTCGATCGTGGTGTTTCTGCTGGTCCACCTGCTCCCGGGCGACGCGGTGCAGATGTTTCTCGGCACCCAGGTCGCGATGACGCCGCAACAGATGGCCGAACTCCGGCGGCTGTTCGGCATCGATCAGCCGCTACCGCTGCAGTACGTGGACTGGATCGGCCGTGTGCTCCAAGGAGACTTCGGTGTCTCGCTCCGGACGAGCCGCCCCGTGCTCCCCGACATCCTGGCGCGGCTTCCGATCAGCGGCGAGATCACGCTGTTCGCCCTGGTGATCGCGCTTGTGATCGGCATCCCGATCGGCGTCACCGCGGCGCTCCGGCGGGGCACCGCGATCGACGCGCTGGTCAGCGTCGTGGGGCTCATCGGGTTGAGCGTTCCCAACTTCTGGCTCGCCGCGATGCTCCTCCTGGTCCTGGCCAACTTCCCGATCGCCTCGATCGGCACGTACGTCGGCTTTGCGACGAACCCCATCGCCAACCTCACGGTCATGGCACTGCCGGCGATCTCGCTCGGGGTGTCCCTCGCCGCGGTGTTCATGCGGTTCGTCCGCTCCTCGCTGCTGGAGGTCTTGGGCGAGGACTACGTGCGGACCGCGCGCGCGAAGGGCCTCCTGGAGCGCGTCGTCGTGGACCGGCACGCCCTGCGGAACGCGCTGATCCCGGTCATCACCGTGATCGGCTTCCAGGCCGGGTATCTGCTGGGCGGCACCGTGGTGATCGAGGAGGTGTTCGCCCTGCCGGGGATGGGACGCCTCGCGCTCAACGCGATCGGGCAGCGGGATTACCCCGTGGTCCAAGGCGTCGTCCTCCTGATCGCAGGCCTGTTCGTCCTCACCAATCTCGCCGTCGACGTGTTGTACGCGCTCGTCGACCCGCGGGTGCGATACGAATGAGCCCCGCGCCCGCGCCGAAATCCGCCCTGGCCGCGGCCCGGCACGGCCGCGCGCCGGCCGGTACCACGCGACGCCCCCCGTCGCAGGTGCGGGCGTTCGTGCACACGCCCACGGCCCTCGTCGGTGCGGTGATCGTGTGTGCGTATCTGCTCGCCGCCGTGGGCGCCCGATTCCTGGCCCCGGTGGACCCGATCGCGATGGCCCCCGGCGCGCTGCTCGCTCCGCCTGGGGGGGGCCACCCGTTCGGCACGGACCAGTTCGGACGCGACGTGCTGAGCCGGCTGCTGTTCGGCTCGCGCGTCTCACTCGGGGTCTCGTTCGTGTCCGTGGCGATCGCGCTCGCGGGCGGCGGGACGATCGGCGTCCTCAGCGGCTACTACGGCGGCGCCCTCGACAACGTCCTGATGCGAATCATGGACGTGATCTTCGCTTTTCCGGCGGTGCTGCTCGCGATCGCGATCATGGCGGTGGCGGGAACAAGACCGCCGGTGTTGGTCGCCGCGATCGGGCTCGTCTACATCCCGCAGTTCGCCCGGGTCACGCGGGGCAGCACGCTCCAAGCGCGCGGTGTCGAGTACGTCGAGGCGGCGCGCGCGCAGGGTGCGAGCGTGACGCGCATCCTGGTGCACCACATCGTGCCGAACATCCTGGCGCCGATTATCGTGCAGACGTCGCTCAGCCTGTCGTTCGCGATCCTCACGGAGTCCGCGCTGAGCTTCCTCGGACTCGGCACTCAGCCGCCGACGCCGTCGTGGGGCAATATGCTCGCCGAGGCACGGCGGTTCATGACGACGGCCCCGTGGACGGCGGTGTTTCCGGGGATCGCGATCTCACTGATCGTCCTCGGGTTCAACCTGTTGGGCGACGGTCTGCGCGACCTGCTGGATCCCCGTCTCAGGCTATGATGCGCGCCGCCTCCGGGGCCGAGGAACTGGGGTCGCCGGTCGACCGCGGTCACACACGCATCCACGTCGGACACAACGGTGGAGGATTCCGGTGACGTCCCCGGCACGCGAACCGCTGACCGAGATGATCAACGAACGCACGCGCTCGCTCGACCTGCTGCCCGTGATCGAGCAGGCGCGATTGATGAACGAGGAGGATCGGCGGGTCCCGGACGCCGTCGCGGCGACCCTTCCGCAGATCGCCGCCGCAGTCGAACGGATCGCGAACGCGCTCCGGCGCGGCGGGCGCCTGGTCTATGCGGGCGCCGGCACGAGCGGCCGGCTCGCGGTGCTCGACGCGGCGGAGTGCCCGCCCACGTTCGGCACGCCGCCTGACCTGGTGCAGGCGGTGATCGCAGGCGGGCCCGACGCGCTGCTGCGGGCGGCCGAAGGGGCGGAGGACGACGCACCCGCTGGCGCGCGGGAGATGGACGCGCGGCGCATCGGTCCCGCGGACGCCGTCGTCGGCGTGGCCGCAAGCGGCGAGACGCCGTTTGTGCTGGGCGCGGTCCGTCGTGCGCGGGAACTGGGGGCGACGACGATCGCGGTGGCGTGTTCGCCGGGATCGTCGCTCGAAGCAGCCTGCGAGTTGGCGATCGTCCTCCTGCCCGGCCCCGAAGCGATCGCCGGCAGCACACGGCTCAAGGCGGGCACAGCACAGAAACTCGTGCTCAACATGTTGAGCACGCTGACGATGGTCCAGCTCGGCAAGGTCTACGGCAACCTCATGGTGGACCTCCAGGCCACCAACGAGAAGCTGCGGCGTCGCGCGGTCAGGATCGTCACGACCGCAACGGGGGCCCCAGAGTCGGCCGCGGTCGACGCCCTCGCACACGCTGGTGGGCGCGTGCCGGTCGCGATCATCATGCTCGTGCGCGGCCTCGGCCCCGAAGCCGCCGCGGACGCGCTGCGCGACGCCGGCAGCGTCCGTCGTGCACTCGGAGCGGCGGGGCGATGAGCGGCCGACGTCGGCGCACCGGCCGCACCCCGACCCGCAGGGTGGCCGCGCGGCCGACCCGCGCCGCGACACGCCCGCACGGGGTCCGGCTCCCGTCCCGCGCCCCGTCCGCGCGAACGGGGACCGCCGCGGCGGATCTGGCGGCGGCCATCCGGGCGAAGACGACGAAACGCATCATCGGCCTCATCTCGGGAACGTCGGCGGACGGCATCACCGCCGCGCTTGTGGAGATCACGGACCGCCTCCCCGCCGGGCGTGGCCGCGCCACGGGACGCCGTGCTCCCACCGAGGGTGCGGGGCACGACCATCCGAAGGTGCGACTCGTCGCCCACACGACCGTGCCCTACCCGCCCGAGGTGCGCCGCCGCGTCATCGACGTCTTCACGCAGCCGGCGACGACGCAGGAGATCGCGTCGCTGCACTACCTGCTCGGCGAGTCCTTCGCCGACGCCGCGCTCGCGGCCGCGAAACGCGCCGGGTGCCCGATGACCCGCGTCGACCTGATCGCTTCCCACGGTCAGACGGTGGCCCACGTGGGTGTGCCGGACCCGTCGGACCCGTGGAGCCGCGCGGCGACGATGCAGCTCGGGGAATCCGCGGTGATCGCCGAGCGCACCCGCCGGCCGGTCCTCGCCGACTTCCGGGCGGCCGACATCGCGGCGGGCGGACAGGCCGCCCCGTTTGTCCCGTACGCCGACATCGTGCTGCTCTCAGCGCCGCACGGCCGGATCGCGCTCAACCTCGGCGGCATCTCGAACATCACAGTCCTGCCCGCCAGCGGGCGGCGCGACGATGTGTACGCGTTCGACTGCGGCCCCGCCAACATGCTGATCGACGGCCTCGTCCGGCACTTCTCCGGCGGCGCCGAGACGTTCGATCGCGACGGCGCGCGCGCGGCCCGCGGCACCGTGCGGGAAGACCTGCTCCGGGAGCTGCTCGCGCATCCCTTCGTGAACGCCCCGCCCCCAAAGACGGCCGGGCATGAGCAGTTCGGCCGCCCGTTCCTGGATGGGCTGCTCGCGACGTGGGGCCGCCTGCCGGCGGACGATCTGATCGCCACGGCCACCGCGTTCGCCGGGGACGCGGTGGGACGCAACGTCGCGCGATACGTCGTTCCCCGGCACGCGATCGCCGATCTGGTCGCCGCGGGCGGCGGCGTCCACAACCCCGCGCTGATGCACCGCCTCGCACGCGCGGTTGCGCCGATCCGGGTCCGGCGGATCGACGAGTTCGGCGTGCCTGCCGACGCGAAGGAGGCACTCGCGTTCGCGCTGCTGGGCCATGCGACCCTGATGGGCATCCCGGGCAACCTGCCGCGTGTCACCGGTGCGCGACACGCGGCGATCCTTGGCAAGTGGACGTGGCCGCCCCGCTAGTGCGCCGTCGCAGGTGTCGGACGAAGAGTCGGGCGCGACACGGGAGGGACGCGGCGTGAGCAAACCGGCGGCCGTGTTCGGCCCCGCGCTCGAACTGCTGGCGGACGGCATCGGCCACGCCTATCCTGGCGCCGTGCTGAGCGTCCTCTATCGCGGCGAGGTGATCCTGCGTCACGCGGAGGGCCTGGCGGCCCGCCGGCCGGTACCGAGGCCGGCGACACCGGCCACGATCTACGATCTCGCGTCGCTCACGAAGGTCGTCGCCACGACTCCCCTGATCCTGCAAGCCGCGTCGGAGCGCCGCCTTGGCCTCGACGATCCCGTGACGCGCCACGTCGCCGAGTTCCCCCACGCCGGCGTGACGCTCCGCCAGTTGCTGTCGCACTCCTCGGGCCTCCCGGCGTGGATCCCATTCTACCTCGAGACCTCCGGGTGGGGGGCGATCGTCGGGCGTGCCGCTGCGGCGCCGCTCGTGACGCCGCCGGGCACGCAGGTCGTGTACAGTGACCTCGGGTTCATCCTCCTGGGGGAGGTCGCGCGGAGAACCCTCGGCGCGCCACTCGACGAGTCGGCGTGCGCGCGCCTGTTCGCCCCACTCCGCATGTCGGACACCGGATACCTCCCGATGCCGGCGCTGCGAGAGCGGATCGCGCCGACCGAGGACGGCACCGCGATCGAGCAGGAGATGACCGGCGGCGCGGGCCGCCGGCACACGTGGCGGAAGACGCTGATCTGGGGCGAGGTCCACGACAGCAACGCCCACGCCATGGGCGGGATCTCCGGGCACGCCGGTTTGTTCGGCACCGCCGACGATCTCGTCGCGTACGCTCGCATGTGGCTCGCGAAGGGCCGCGGCCCCGGGGGCCCGGTGCTGATCCCGACCATGGTGCAGGAGGCCACCACGCCCCAGACGTCCGGTGAGCCGGCGCGTGGGCTCGGATGGGCACTGACCGGCACCCAGGGGTGGTGGGGGGACTGCCTGTCGCCGCGCGCCTACGGCCACACGGGCTTCACCGGAACCGCGCTGGTCATCGATCCCGAGCACGACCTTGCGATCGTGCTCCTCACGAACGCGATCCACCTCGGCCGGGACCGGACCGGCATTCTCGCGCTGCGACCCCGCATCGCCGAGGCGATCGCACGGGGGCTCCTCTCGGCTCAGGCCTGACCTCCGTCGCCATCACGCGACGCGGGCGACCGCCGCGAGCGGCCCGCGCGGCGGCTGACCGGTCGACGCGAGAGGACCTGTCTCCCACCGTCCCGAACATCGGGTCGAGCATGGACTACTTCCTCGGGGTTGACGGCGGCGCGTCGAGCACGCTCTGCGCCGTCTGCGCAGACGACGGCGCAGTCCTCGGTATCGGCCGCGGCGGTCCCAGCAACCACATCCTCGCCCCAGGCGGGCGCGAGCGTGCCCGCCGCGCGGTCGGGGCCGCGCTCGAGGCCGCGCTGCGCGTGGCGAACCTCGGGTCCATCGAGTTTCGCGCGGCGCAGTTTGGCATGACCGGCATCACGGCCGGCACCGACCGCGCGCGCGTGTTCGCGGAGGTCGTAGGCGAGGTGCTCCGCGCGCAGACCGCGCGGGTCGACAACGACTCCGCTATCGCGCTCGCCGGGGCGCTCGCGTGCGGACCGGGAGTGATGGTGATCGCGGGAACCGGATCGGTGGCGCTCGGCCTGGATCCCGCGGGCCGGGAGGCGCGCGTCGGCGGCTGGGGCTACATCTTCGGCGATGACGGAAGCGCCTTTGCCCTCGGCCGCGCGGGCGTCCACGCCGCCTTGCACGCTCTGGACGGGACCGGGCCAGAAACGGTCCTCGTCGACCGAATCCCGCCCGCGATCGGGATGGCCGTCGAGGCGATCCCGATGGCGTTCTACGAAGGCCGGATGGATCGGGCTCAGGTCGCGAGCCTGTCGCGCGTCGTCACCGCCGCCGCGACCGCCGGCGACGTGGTCGCCCGCCGACTCGTCGAGCGCGCGGCCGCCTCACTCGCCGATCTCGTCGCGGCAGTCATCCGCCGGTTGACATGGCCCGAGGGAGCCACGCCGGTCGCGCCGGTCGGGGGGGTGTTCGACGCCGGCCCCATCGTGTTCAAGCCGCTGCGCCTGGCGCTCGCCCCCGCAGCCCCGGGCGCAGTGCTCGTGCCGCCGAGGTACGAACCCGCGGCGGGCGCGCTGCTGCTGGCCCTGCGTTCAGCGGGGGTGACGCACACCCCAGAGCGCTTGGCGCTCCTCGCGGCGACGTGGCAGATGCGCACCGCCGAGCGCACGCCATGAGCGCCGAGTGTCTCGATCGGCTCCGCGGACGGCTGATCGTCTCCTGCCAGGCGCTTCCGGACAGCCCGCTTCGTGATCCGGCGATCATCGCCGCGCTTGCCCGGTGCGCCGTGCGCGGCGGGGCAGCGGGTGTCCGGATCGACGGCCCGGACGACGTCGCCGCGGTTCGCGCGGCCGTCGACGTGCCGATCATCGGCCTGTACAAGATCCGAGACCGCGCGCCGGTGTACATCACGCCGACACTCGAAGAAGCCCGTGCCGTCGCCGGCGCCGGCGCCGACATCGTGGCCGTGCAGGCCACCACGGAGCGCGAGGGCGACGCCGGCGCGGACCCGCTCGCTGCCCTCATCGATCGGATCCACGCCGAGTGCCGGGTACCGGTGCTGGCCGACGTCTCCACGCTCGAGGAGGGACTCGCGGCCGCGTCGCGCGGCGCCGATGCCGTCGCGACGACCATGGCCGGCTACACGCCACATAGCCGCCACGCGGCTGGCCCCGACCTCGACCTGGTACGGGCGCTCGCCGCGGCGGTCGCGGTGCCCGTCGTCGCGGAGGGACGCATCACGACACCCGAAGACGCCGCCGCGGCGCTGAACGCAGGCGCGTGGGCGGTCGTGGTGGGCCGCGCGATCACGATGCCCGAAACGATCACCGAACGGTTCGTGCGCGCGCTCGACGCCGCCCAGCGGTGCGCGCGCTAGCGTGCCGACGCCGGGGCGTCGCCTCATCACCGTAACGCGCGGCGCGTGAAGTAGTGTCGGGGAGCCTGTTCGACGAGGGGCGGTCACCGCTCGTCGAGTGAGAGATCCTACCGTCCCACAAACAACGGGTTCGTCCAGGCCCGCTCGCCCGCGGGACCGATGACCTCCACGCGCAGGTACCGCTCCCGCCCGCGAAGCGTGAACGTCGCCTCCCGCAGCGGCATCCCGACCGCCGCCTCGCGGTGTCCCCAGCGGAGGTCGCAGATGAACCGGATCTCCCGCGCGCCCGGCGCCCCGACTCGGACCGTCACGGCTTCGCCGTCGAACACGACGTTCTCCAGCACGGCACCGGTGGACGCGTAGAACGCGCCCTCGGCGAGCGCGCGGACGACCGCGGCCTGTGAGAGGCTCTCCGCCCGCAGCATCGTCCACGCGCGGCCGGCGTCACCCATCCGCCAGTGCGTGTCGTCGTTCGCGATGCCCACGAGCGGCTTCTGTGCGCACAGACAGTCGTCCCAGTGCACGCCGCTAACGCCCTTCGCGACGTCCACCTCCGTGTTCGTATTGTAGACCTCGAGCCCGGCGACGCCCTGGAGCGGGAGCAGATCGTCGACGACGAGACCGCTCCAGTACGGGTGCGCCACGAAGACAACGGCGCCCGCGCGGCGGAGCCGGTCGATAACCTCCTGCACCGGCAGACCGTGGCGCGACGCCGCGTCGTGCGGCAGGTCGATCATCGCGTCCACCCCGATTCCGACGAGGTGATAGGGCTCGCCGAGCCGGGACCGCCCGGCGTCCACCTCGGTGCCTGGCACGAGCAGGAGCCGGCCGCCGGCCGGGGGATGCGCGCATGTCAACTGATTGTGATCGGTGATCGCCAACACATCGTACTCGCGGTCTGCGAACCAACTGACCGTGTCCTCGACCGACCGCGCGCCGTCCGAGTTCGTCGTGTGACAGTGGAACATCCCGCGATACCATCGTCCCGGCAGCGCAAACGGGTTTGGGCGACGAGTCACCGATCGACCTCCGACGTTCCGGGATGCCCCGGGAGTAGTGCGGGGCGCCGCTCATTCACGGAACGACCCGCCCGCGCGTTGGTTCGCCGACGCGCTTCCCGACCGCGTCATCATGGTGCTGCGGGCGGGCGGTCCGGCGCGGCTCGAACACGATCCCACGGGCCGGCCGGTCCGCCGGTTCCACGACCCGAGCGTTTCTGACTGTCTGATCGCCGCGACGCACGCGCCGCGCGCTAACTCACCCCCATCGTGCGGTTGTACACGGCGATCGCCTGGTTCACGTCGCGCGCGGCATCCGCCAGCGCCTGCTGCGGCGACTTGCGGCCGAGCACGGTCGCCTCGATGGCGTCCTCGGACTTCTGGCGCGCCTCGGGGAACACGCCGAGCAACGCGCCTTGGGTCGCCGGGTTGATCGGGCTGCTCCGCAACTCGCTGATCGCGGTGAGGAACTGCGGGTACTGGGCGAGCGTCTGCCGGGCAATCGGCTCGCGATACGCGTCCCGCCGAATCGGGAAGTAGCCGGTCCCGACGTACCACGCCGCCTGCTGCGGGGGCGCCGAGATGAACTTCACGAACTCCCACGCCGCCTGCTGCTCCGCCGGTGGACGCCCGTTGAGAATCCAGGCGGATGCCCCGCCGACGATGCTGCCGCCGTTCGTGGCGGCGGGGGGCTTGGGGAAGTAGCCGGTCCCGAGTTGGAACCGTCCGCCGGACTGCGTGAGGAGGCTCTTGAGGGTGGCGGTCGAGTCCACGGTCATCGCCGTCTGGCCAGCCGCGAACGCGCGTTGGCTTGCTGCCGTCGGGCGCCCGGGGTTCGTCGCGACCCCGTTCTTGACCATTCGAGCCCACCACTCCAGGATGCGGGTCCCCTGCTCCTCGTGATCGTAGACGACCGCGGTCGCGGCGGCGGTCCGCCCGTTGTTGTTGTTCACGTACAGCGCGCCCTGGCGGGCAAGGAGTTGTTCGAAGAACCATCCATAGATCGCGATCGTGATGCCCGAGCGTGTGGCGTTGCTTTGCACCAGTTTCGTGGCGTACGCTTCGATCTCCTCAAACGTGCGCGGCGGCTGGTTGGGATCGAGGCCCGCCTGCTTGAACAGGTCCTTGTTATAGTAGAGGATCGCGGACGAGGTGTTGAACGGCATCGAGTAGAGCCGCGTGCCGACCCGATAGTACGAGAGGATGTTGGGTTCGTACTGGCTGATGTCGAACTTCTCACGGTCGATGAACGTCTGCATCGGCACGATCGCCTTGCTGTCGATCATGAACCGCGTCCCGATGTCGTAGACCTGGCTCACCGCCGGCACCGAGGACGACCCGAGCGACGCGCGCAGCTTGTTGATCAGGTCATCGTAGCTGCCCTGGAACTGCGCTTCGACCTGGATGTCTTTGCGCGCGGCGTTGAACTTGTTCACGAACGCGTTCACCACGGTCTCGCCCAGGTTGCCGCCCATCGCGTGCCAGAACACGATGCGCGTCGGGGTCTGACCCCACGCCCGCCGCACGGGCGTGCCGGCCGCCGCCGCGCCGAGCGCCACCGTGCCTGCAGCCTTCAAGAACGTCCGCCGTGTGACCCGTCTCCCCATGATGCCACCTCCCGGTATTGAGTACGCGCATGCCTGGTCTGTCGTTCGCCTCCGGCCTGCCGAGGCGCGGGGGCGCGCTATCCTTTCACCGCCCCGGCGGTCAGCCCGCGGACCACGTGGCGGTATCCCAGGATGAACAGGAACACCGTCGGCACGAGAATCAGCACCACCCCGGCCATGACCAGGCTCCACGCCACCACCTCCTGGGACTGCAGCAGCGCGAGGCCGATCTGGGCGGTCCGCATATCCGTGGAGTTGATCACGAGGAGCGGCCACAGGTACTGGTTCCACGCCGACAAGAACGCGTAGATCGAGAGCGTCGCGAGCGCCGGGCGCGCCAGCGGGAGTACGATCGTCCACAGGAACCGGCGCCGCGACGCGCCGTCGATGCGCGCGGCGTCCTGCAGCTCGCGCGGGATCGTCATGAAGAACTGGCGCAACAGGAACGTGCCGAACGCGGTCGCCAGGTACGGCGTGACCAACCCCGCGTAGGTGTTGATCCACCCGAATGTCCGCACCGTGAGGTAGTTCGGGATCAGCGTGACCTCGCCGGGGATCATCAGGGTGGCGAGAAACAGAAAGAACAGGACCTGGCGTCCCGGGAACTGCATGAAGCTGAACGCAAACGCCGCAAGCGACGCGGTCGCCAGTTGCCCGAGCGTGATCACGCCGGACTGGATCAACGAGTTCAATAGGAACCGCGGCAACGGGGCCTGCTGGAGTGCCTCCGCGTAGTTGCCCGGGCTCAGCACGTGCGGCCACAGCGTCGGCGGATACCGATCGACCTCCGCGGCGGTCTTCAAGCTGGTCGAGAGCGCGAACAGCACCGGAAACAACACGACGAGCGCGACGGCGACCATCAACACGTCCAGGCCGATGCGCGACGCCGCGCGCCTCAGGGTCCGGGCGGCCGCGCGCCGCGGGAGCACCCGGTCCGCGCGGGCCGCCGCCGACGCGGCAGACGCAGGTGTCACTGGTACGTCACCCACCGTTCGAACACCGTAAACTGCAGGCCCGTCAGGATGAGCACGAGCGCGAACAGCACCATCGCTTGCGCGGCCGCGAGCCCGAACCGGAAGTTGAAGAAGGCGTTGCGGTAGATCGAGTAGACGATGACGTTGGTGGAGCCGACCGGCCCACCCTGCGTCAGGATGTGGATCTGCCCGAACGACTGCAGCACACCGAGCGTGGCGACGACGCCGATGAAGAACAACGCCGGCGAGATCGCCGGGATGACTACGTTGCGGAAGGCCGCCCACTGCCCCGCGCCGTCGATGCGCGCGGCTTCGATCAGCTCGTCGGGGACACCCTGCAGCGCGGCGAGCAACACAACGACGTTGAACCCCAGGTCCTTCCAGACGGTGGTCGCGGCAATGGCGAGCAGCGCCCAGTGGGGGTCGGTCAACCACCCGATGCGGGGCCCGTGCACGACCGACAGCAGATAGTTCAAGATGCCGACGTTCGGGTCCAGCATCCACTCCCAGATCAGCGCCGCGGCCGCGATGCTCACCGCGATCGTGAACGAGTAGGCAGTCCGGTATACGCCGATCGCTCGAATCCGCCGGTTGGCCAGCAACGCCAGCGGCAGGCCGATCGCGATCCCTGCGGGGACGGTGTACAGCGCAAACAAAAACGTCACGCGGAGGCTGTTGAGGAACTCGGGCGAAGCGAGCAGTTGCGCGTAGTTGCCGGTGCCGACGAACAGGGTCAGCCCGCCGAACGGGTTCGTCTCGTAGAGGCTCATCTGGGCGTTGCGGACCAGCGGGTAGAAGACGAACAGCGTGAACACGGCAAACGACGGCACGAGGTACACGAGCGCCTGGACCAACGCGCGCGCGGATCTCATGCGGCGCCGATCCGCGCCGTCGTCACGCCGGCAGCACCCGCCGAAGCAACCGGGGGTCGTTCGAGGTGATGCCGTCCACGCCGAGCGCCAGGCAGCGGCGCGCCGCGGGCTCGTCATCGACCGTCCAGACGAACACTCGCAGCCCCGCCCGATGCGCCCCGGCCACGACGTCCTCGGTCGCAAACGTCCAGTGGAGGCACAGCGCGTCCGCCCCTGCGGCGTGTGCGGCCGCCGGAGCGTCCACCAGCCGCGCCGCATAGATGATCCCGCAAGGGCTGCGGGGGGAGAGGTCCCGCGCGATCCGCACGCTCTGGTGGTCGAAGGACATCAGCAGCACGTCCTCCTCCATCCCCCTCCGCCGGATCCCGTCGAGCACTCGACGCTCGATCCCATCGTAAAATACGGGCGCATTCTTGATCTCGATCTGCAGCAGCGCGCGCCCGCGGACGAGGTCCAGCACCTCATCGAGTGTGGGAATCGTGGTCCCGGCGAACGCCGGGCCCAACCACCGTCCTGCGTCCAACCGCCGCAGCGCCTCGAGAGTCAACGAGGCGACCGCGCCGCTCCCGTCCGTCGTGCGATCGACGATCTGGTCGTGGATCACGACCACGTGTCCGTCCTGGGTCAGCTGAACGTCGCACTCCACTGCGGCCGCGCCTTCGTCGAGCGCCAGCCGGAACGCCGGGAGCGTGTTCTCGGGAGCGTACCGCGCCGCGCCCCGATGCGCCACGCCAACCACGGGCCCTCCCCGCCACCGCCGTCCGCGAATGCCCTCGCTCGCCACCGCTCCTCCTGCTGTGCGTCTCTGTTCGATGGGTCCGTTGCCGGATACCTGCGTTCGTCCGTTGTCGTTCGGTTAAGGAACGGCGAAGAGCGTGCGCCTCCCGTCAGCCGGGGAGGTTCTCGATCCGCACCGGGTCCACGGCGTCCGCGAGCGGGAATCCGAACACTCGGGCATGGAAGTACAATTCCGCCTCGAGGGTGCGTTTGATGTTTTCCGCCCGCCGGAATCCGTGCTGCTCCCCGGGATAGGCCAGGTAGGCGACGGGCAGTCCCTTCGCGCGCACCGCCTCGAACATCATCTCGGCCTGGTTCGGCGGAACGACCTTGTCCTCGAGCCCCTGGAACAGGATCAACGGCCGCGCGAGCCGGTCGAGGAAGTGGATCGGCGAGCGCGCGCGATACAGATCGCGGCGCTGCGGGTAGGGACCGATCAGGTGTTGGTCGTAGCGGGACTCGAACTTGTGCGTGTCCTGCCGGAAGACCTCGAGGTCGGCGATGCCAAAGTGGCTCGCGCCGGCCTGGAACGCGTCGCGAAACACGAGCGCGCACAACGTCGTATAGCCGCCGGCGCTGCCGCCGCGGATCACGAGGCGGCGGCCGTCCACGCGGTCTTGCTGGACGAGGTACCTGGCGCCGTTCGCGCAGTCGTCCACGTCCACAACGCCCCACTGCCCGTACAGCCGCTCGCGATACGCACGCCCGTACCCCGTGCTGCCGCCGTAGTTCACGTCGAGGTATCCGAACCCGCGGCTCGTCCAGTACTGGACCAACAGGTTCAGCGTCGGAGATGCGGCACCCGTCGGCCCTCCGTGGCTCGTGACCAGGAGCGGCGGACGTGCGTCCGCGGGGCCGGCGAAGTCGGGGTTGCGGGGGGCGTAGTAGTATCCGTACGCGGTATGGCCGCCCTCGGTCGGGAACTCGATGGCCTCCGGCTGGGACAGGTACGTCGGATCCGGCTCGCTCTCCGCGGAGCGGCGCAACACCTCCGTCCGGCCGGTGTCGAGGTCCAGGCGCACCACCGCGCGGAACGCGACGGGACTTCCCGCGATGAAGACCGCGTGACGTTTTCCGCACCGGACGTTCTCGGCGCCTCGGTACGGCATCTCGACCGGGGCCATCCGACCCGTGGCCGGATCGAGCACGCCGAGCCCGCCGCCCCCGGGCGCGCGGTACGCGCAGATCAGCCGGCCGTCCGGCCTGAGCGCGTACTGGGACATGCCGAAGACCCACTGCGGGACGCCGAATTCGGCCGCCATCGGACACACGGGATCGTTCCGTCCGTCGCCCCCGCGGTAGAGGTTCCACCAACCGGTGCGGTCCGACACGAAGAACAGCGTGCCGTCCGGCGCCCATTCCGGTTGAAACACCGACTCCGCTGCGCCGCCCGCGACGCGCGTGCTCCGCGCGACCGCACCGTCGGCCGCGAGGTCCGCGACCCACAACTCGGTCCCGTCCCACGGCATGTTTGGATGGTTCCACGTCAGCCATGCCAGGCGCGAGCCGTCCGGGCTGAGGCGCGGCGACGAGTAGAAGTCGTTGCCTTCGACGAGGATCCGTCCGCCGGTGCGGTCGTCGCCGTTCCAGGGCAGACTGACGAGGGTGTTCACGGCCTCAGACGCCGTGGTCGTGTGGTCCTCGCGCACGCACACCAACCGTTCGCGACGAGCGTCAATCACCGCATCGGCGTACCGCATGTCCGCGGCGGGACTGAGCGGCCGGGGCGGTGCGCCCGGGTCCTGCCGGAAGAGGCGCTGGTCGACGAAGTTGGAGAAGTACACCACGCCACGGTGGACCGTGTACGCGCCGCCACCGTACTCGTGCACGCGCGTGCGCGCGTTCATGCCGGCCGGCGTGACGTCCACGACACGCCCGTCCGGCGTACGGTGCACCACGACATGCCGTCCGCCCTCCGAAGGGCGCGCCTCGATCCAGTACGCGTCGTCGCCGTCCAAGACGACCTGGTCCAGACCGATGGTACCGGAAACGATCAGATCGGCGGTGATCGGGGACGTCCAGGAGCCGTACGACTTGGTCTGTGGCGACAACGGCGGTCACCTCCCGAGGCTAGTTGCTTCGACGCGCCCGGGCGACACTCCCAGCGTCGCGGAATCGCCGAACCGGATCAGAACCGGTAATCCAGCTCCAGGCGGTACGAGTCGGCCTGCGACACGCCGTTGAACTGCCATGAGAAGTAGTACAGGCGAAGCGTGGCGTCCTGGCCGAGGACGTGCCCCGCCGACACGAGCCAGCCCGAGAACGACTGCCCCTTCGGGGCGCAACTTTCGCACACGGCGTTGGCGAACGCCGGCCCGCCGAACCCGGCCGCCCCCGGCTGCGGACCGGTGCCGAGCGATGTGCCGCTTTCGTATCCCGCGGCGAACGTCCAGCCGGCGACCGGGGGGAACTCCACGATGCCGAAGGCGTTCCGAAACCCGCCGGGCCAGATGAATCCGACGACGGCATCCTCTGCCGCCCCGTACGCTGGGTAGAACGCGGAGTCGAACGACTGATAGCCGAGGACCACTATCGGGGCGCGCCCGTCGGGATTCCCCACGACCGCCTGGGCTTGCCAGCCCATGCCCGTCGTCTGGGCGGTGGGATCGTACCACCATCCCAGCTCGGCCTGCAGGCGCACGTCCCGTCCGAGCGCCGCGTTCAGGTCGGCGCTGTAGCCGGTGCCGGGAATGTTCGTGATCGGACTCGTGGTCCCCGCGTTCGCGGCGTTGACCCAGCCGTTCTGCGCGCCCCACCAGACGAACGAACACTGGGCAACGCCCTTTCCCGCGCCCAGGAGTGTCAGGTCGGAGACGAGCTCGGCGTTGTTCACGCCCCCACCGGGGTCACACGTGTCCGTGAGCGTGTTCACGCCAACCGTCACGTCTGGCGTCAGCGCCGCCTGCGCGCGACCGCCGATGAACGTGACACCCCCGACCCCGCCGAGGAGCACCTGCGCCTGCATGCCCTCGGGGTGGTAGGTCGCCACGAGGGCATCGACCCCGTACGTCCCGAGACTCCGCTCGCCAACGACGTCTTTCGCCGTGTCGAGCAGCAGCCCGACCGGGCCGAGCTGCAACACCGTCGTCTGGCCTGGGGGCGGCGACATCGGGTACAACGGATCGCCGTTGCGCGGCAACCACGTGTCGCCGCCGAGATGACCAATCTGAATCTCAAGCGGCAGACCGAACGCGCCGCCCCAATCGAACTGAAACATGTTGATCTGGGCCATCGCGTCCGTCAGCCCGCTGTTGAACGGGATAAACATGGTGTTGAACTGCCCGGCCGGCGCCGCGTTCACGACGCTGAATGTTCCGTCCGTCGTCCCGACCTGATTGAACGTCGTCAGGCGCAGCCGGAATCGGGCATCGTCCGTCAGACCGCCGTCGAACTCCACCCGAGCGCGCATACTGGCGAAGTTCAGGAGGGGTTCCGCTGACGACGACGCGATCGGCCCCCGACCGGGGTTGTTGAGCGCAATGCGGCTGAGTTCGTAGCGGACGCGGGTGTCGCCGCTGACCTTGACCTGTCTCACCTCGGTCCCGAGTTGGGCGACCTGACGCTGCAACACCTCGCTCAGGACGTCGAGCGAGGCAAGCTCCGCCTCGAATTCGTGCACCAGCCGCTGCACCGCGGCAAGATCGCTTCGGCGGACCCCGGCCGACGGACTGGGGACCTGCAGCCGCGCCACGAGCTCGGGCAGCGCCCGGGCGAGCCAGGCGGCGACTTCCCCGCGAGTCACGTCCTTGCCGCCGTCTTGGACGAGCGGCGCGACCAGCGGATCGAGCGCCGGCCCAGCCACGACGCCGTGGTGGACCAAGCCGTCCACGACGCCGGAGACCCACGCCGGCGCGGCGCGGTCGGAGAACGCCTGGGCGCCGGCCGGACCGTCACCCCACACACACACGAGGCCCAGCGCGATTGCAAGCCACACGATCCGTGACGCACCTGTCTTCATCATGGACCCTGGGACGATACGACGTCTCCTACGGCGACCGGTTGACGCGCCACGCGTTGCCCGTTACGGCAGACAAGGATTCTGGCCCGCAGCCAGAATTCCTTGAACCGACAGCGAAATGGCGGTAAGGAGGCGCTCGGCATGACGATCGCAATCGCGATCTCGCTCTCCGAAGGGATCGTGCTGGCCGCGGACGGCCGGACGACGCGGTGGCGGCAGACGGGCGACCACCGCGCGATCGACGTTCTGACGGATTCCGCACGCAAGATCTTTCCGCTCGGCCCTCAGACGGCCGCGGTGACGCACGGCCGAAGTCATCTGCGCGGGGATACGATCGCCGCACTCGCAGCGCGATATGCCGCGCGCCTGGCCCCAGAAGCCTCGCGCGATGTCACGACGATCGTCGACGGGTTTCTCGCCTCGCTCGGGCGCGAAGACGGGGCGGCCGCCTCCGACCAGGCGCCGGACGCGGAGCCCGTGGGGTTTCTGATCGGCGGGTACGGCCCCGACGGTGTGGGGAGGATCTACGAAGCAGCGTGGCCGGCTGGCGAGCGGCGCCTACTCTCCACCACCGATGCGCCGAACTATCATTGGCGCGGTCAGGGCCACGCGATCACCCGGTTGTTCAAGGGGATCGATCCCGCGGTGGACCTCTCCCTGCTTGACGCGAAGACTGCGGAGATCGTCGCACGCCTCGAATATCTGGTTCCGCTCCGCCAGATGAGCCTCGTCGACGGCGTCGCCCTGGCGAAACTGCTGGGCTCGATCACGCTCGGCGTCGCCCGCTTCGCACGGGCGAGACAGGGCGAACCCGATCTTCACCAACTCGTTGGGGGACGTCTCACCGTCGCGACCGTTACGCTGGCGGGGTATCGACGCGTCCGTTTCACCACGACCACGAGCGACTTCTTCAGCCCCGCGTAGCGAGCGATCGGTCGTCCACACCAGAGATCAGTGACCGTTGCGTCCGGGCGAACACCCGTCTCCCGCGCACCCGCCGCCACGACCCCCCAGACCGTTCGGCCCCGACACGCCGCCTGAGGCGGCGGAAGCGCCCGGTGTGCTGCCGCCGTTCCCGCCCGCTCCACCTGCCCCGCCGTTTCCGCCGGACCCGAGGCTGCCGTTCTGGCCGTTCCGGCCATTCTGGCCGTTGGCGCCGATCGATCCGCCGGATGCCGTTCCCGCGCTGCCTCCGAGTCCACCGTTGCCACCGTCGCCGGCGCTGCACCCATCCCCGATGCAGCCGCCTCCGCTCCCACCATTCCCGCCGGCGCCGCCCGCGCCATTGCTTCCGCCGGATCCGCCCATCCCGCCGTTGCCGCCTCTGCCTCCGTTGCCGCCGTTGCCGGCCGTGCATCCACCACCGACGCACGAGCCGCCGTTGCCGCCCGCACCGCCCGCGCCGCCCGCACCGCCGTTGGGTCCGACCGCACCATCGCCACCGCTGCCACCGCTGCCGCCGTCGCCGCCGTTCCCCCCGCTCATCGAATTACCCGCATCACCGCCGTCGCCGCCGTTACCGCCTTTTCCGCCGTTGCCCCCGCTATCGTTCCCGCCGTTC
>DATGJN010000015.1 GCA_035295165.1 bacterium | reverse complement strand
GGCAGCGCGGCAGGGTGGGGGCCCGCAGTCACTCTTCCACGAGTTCCGCCGCCACCCTGCCGTGCCCGAGACGCTCACGCAGGAGTTCGAGTTCCTGCGCCTGCTGCACCGGGCGACCCGCTGTTACGATCTGAACGCGATCCTGGCGTCCGATCCCGAGGTCCGGGACCTCCGAGAGGCGGTCGCCCGCACGGCCGCGTTGACCCTGTACGCGATGACGGCGTCCGACGAGCACGCGCACGCCGATCTCGACAACTATCGGCAGATCCTCACCGTTGCCGGGGCGCCGTCCTGAGGCGGGGTGGCCGATGACGACGGGCGCGATGCGAGCGCTGGTGAAGACCGAGCGAGGGCCGGGCTTCGAGATCCGGTCCGTGCCGATTCCCCGGGCCGGTCCCGGAGACGTCCTGATCAAGGTGTACGCCGGCGGCATCTGCGGGACCGATCTCCACATCGACGAGTGGGACGCGTGGGCGGCGTCGCGGGTGCACCCGCCGCGCGTGATCGGGCACGAGTTCTGCGGCACGGTCGTGGAGGTGGGGGCCGAGGTGCATGACGTCGCCGTGGGCGATTTTGTCTCCGGCGAGTGCCACCTCAACTGCGGCCGGTGTCACCTCTGTCGGGGCGGCGAGGCGCACATCTGCGAATCGATCCAGATCATCGGGGTGGATCGCGACGGCGCCTTCGCGGACTACGTCGTACTGCCCGCCCGCAACGCGTGGAAGCAGGACCCGGGCGTTCCGCGCGACGTGTCCGCGATCATGGATCCCTTCGGCAACGCGGTCCACACCGCGCTGGCGACGGATCTGACCAGCCGATCGGTGGTGGTCATGGGGTGCGGTCCGATCGGGCTGTGCGCGATCCTGATCGCACATCGCGCCGGCGCCTCGCCGGTCGTGGCCGCAGACGTGAGCCCGTACCGGTTGGCCCTCGCGCAGACGCTCGGTCCCGATCGGGTCGTGGACGGGCGCACGACGGACGTCGCGGCCGCGGTGCGCGAGATCACGCGGGGCGAAGGCGCCGACGTCCTGCTCGAGTTCTCCGGGAGTCCCGAAGGGGTGCATGCGGGGTTCGCCTCGCTGCGAAACGGCGGGTTTGCGGCGTTGCTCGGCCTCCCGCACCGCCCGTTCGAGGTGGACGTGGCGAACGAGATCGTCTTCAAAGGACTGCGCCTGCAGGGGATCTTTGGGCGGCGGCTGTGGCAAACCTGGCAGCAGGCGAGCGCGCTGCTGGCGTCCGGGCTCGACATCCGTCCGGTGATCACCCACCGGTTTCCCCTGGCGCGTCATCGCGAGGCGTTCGACCTGATGCGATCGGGCGAGTGCGGGAAGGTCATTCTCACCGTGGACGAAACGGCCTAGGGGCCGCGGCCACCGGCCGGCGCGCGCCGGAGGGGTGATGCGAATGAGCGATCCGCTCGCGTTCCTCGATGACGAGTTGCACGATCTGCGGGCCCGTGGGCTGTACCGCTGGCCGCGGGAGCTCCGGGGCGAGCAGGCGCCGGTGAGCGAGTACGACGGCCGCCGCGTCGTCAACCTCTGTTCCAACAACTACCTTGGCCTGGCGAATCACCCGGCGTTGAAGGCGGCCGCCCATGCCGCGATCGACGCCGACGGAGTCGGCTCCGGCGCGGTGCGGACGATCGCCGGCAACATGGCGATCCACGGTGAGTTGGAGCGCCGGCTGGCCGCGTTCAAGCGGACCGAGGCGGCGCTCCTGTACCAGTCGGGGTTCACCGCCAACGCCGGCACCGTGTCCGCGATCCTCGGCAAGGGCGACGTCGTCCTTAGCGACGAGCTGAACCACGCCAGCATCATCGACGGCTGCCGGCTCAGCGGGGCCGACCGCAAGATTTTTCCGCACAAGGACATCGGCGCGGCCCGCCGGTGCTTGGAGGAGGCGCGAGGCGCCCGGCGCGTGCTGCTGATCACCGACGGCGTGTTCAGCATGGACGGCGACGTGGCGCCGCTGCCGGCCCTGTGCGGGCTCGCCCGGGAGTTCGGGGCGATCATGATGGTGGACGACGCGCACGCCAGCGGCGTGATGGGTGCGAGCGGCCGGGGGACCGTTGAGCATTTCGGCCTGCACGGTCAGGTCGACATCCAGGTCGGCACGCTCAGCAAAGCGTGGGCCTGCCTCGGCGGCTACGTCGCTGGCCGGCGACCGCTCATCGAGTTTCTGATGCAGCGCGCCCGGCCGCTTCTGTTCAGCACGTCGCACCCGCCGTCCGTGGCGGCGACCGCGATCGCCGCCCTCGACCTGATCGAGCGCGACGACGGCGTCATCGCGCGCCTGTGGGAGAATACGCGGTTCTTCAAAGCGGGGCTGTCCCAGTTGGGGTTCGACACCGGCATGAGCGAGACGCCGATCACGCCGATCATGATCGGCGGAGAGGTCGAGGCGATGCGCTTCTCGGACCGGCTGTTCGAGGAGGGCGTGTTCGCGCTGGGGATCGCGTACCCGACGGTGCCGCGCGGCAAAGCCCGCGTGCGCACGATCGTCAGCGCCGGGCACACGCGCGGCGATCTTACCCACGCGCTCGAGGTGTGCGCGAAGGTCGGCCGGGAGATGCGGATCATCGGGTAACGGAACCCGGCTGCCGCCGTCGACGACCGGCGGGCCGAGGAGGCACGCATGGCGCTGCGGGTATGCGTGGCGGGGGCGACCGGCTGGGCCGGCGCGACGCTGACGCGGGCGATCGCGGACGCGGACGATCTCGAGTTGGTGGCCGCGGTGTCGCGGCGGCACGCCGGCCGCCGCGTCGGCGACGTGTTGGGCATCCCGCGCCTCACGGCGCCGCTCAGCCGCTCGGCCGACGAGGCGCTGGCCGCCGCGTGCGACGTCTTCGTCGAGTATACCCACCCCGACGTCGCCAAGGCGAACGTCGTCGCCGCGATCCGGCGAGGGGCCCACGTGGTGATCGGCACGTCGGGGCTGTCGGACGAGGACCTCGGCGAGATCGATGCGCTTGCGCGACAGCACCGCAGGGGCGTGCTGGCGGTGGGCAATTTCTCGCTTGCGGTCGTCGTGTTGCAGAAGTGCGCGGAACTGGCCGCCAAGTACCTCCCGCAGTGGGAGGTGATCGACTATGCCAGCGCCGGAAAGCCGGACGCGCCGAGCGGCACCGCGCGAGAACTGGCGTACCGGCTCTCCCGCGTCGGACGCCCGGAGCTGTCCGTCCCCATCGCCGAGACGCAGGGCCCGCCGGAGAGCCGAGGCGCGACACTGAACGGCGTTCAGGTCCACTCGATTCGGCTGCCCGGGTACGTGATCTCGGCCGAAGTCCTCTTCGGAGTGCTGGATCAGCGTGTCGCCTTCCGCTATGATGCCGGGAGCAGCCCGGACGCCTACGTGGAGGGCGCGTTGCTGGCCATCCGCCGGGTCGGCACGATCGTCGGGCTGAGGCGCGGGCTCGATGGCGTGATGGAGTTCTAGCGGACGGGTCCCGCGCGGAGGCGCGCGACGCCTTCGGGGTGCACGATGCCCCAGGCCCGACGGAGGGATGGGAGCGATGGCAGACCGGGTCGTCGTCGTTGGGGGCGGGGTGGTCGGCAGTTCGATCGCCTACTTCCTCGCGAACCACCCGCGCTTCTCCGGCGAGGTGGTTGTGCTCGAGCGGGACCAGACCTATCGCAGGGCGTCGTCCGCGCTCTCGGCCAGCGCGATCCGGCAGCAGTTCTCGACGGCCGTCAACATCGAGATCTCGCGCTTCGGCATCGAGTTCCTTCGCGACGTCGGCGCGCGCCTGGGAACCGAAGACGACCGGCCGGACATCGGATTGAACGAGCCCGGGTATCTGTTCCTCGCGACGCCGGCGGGGGTGCCCGTGCTCGAACGCAACCACCGCCTTCAGCGGGAACACGAGGTCGACGTCGCGCTGCTCGATCCGGCGGCGCTCGCGGCGCGGTTCCCCTGGCTCAAGACCGAGGGCGTCGCGGCGGGCTCGCTGGGATTGTCGGGCGAGGGTTGGTTCGACGGGTACGCGCTGCTGCAGGCCTTCCGTCGCAAGGCCCGGTCGCTCGGCGTGCGCTATGTGACGCAGGAAGTCACCGGATTTGTACGCGAGAGGTCGCGCGTGCGGGCTGCGGTGCTTGCAGACGGTTCGACCGTGCCATCCGACGTCGTCGTGAACGCCGCCGGCCCGTGGGCGGCGTCGGTGGCCGCCATGCTCGACGTCGATCTGCCGGTCCGCGCGCGCCGGCGGTGCGTGTTCATGATCGCGTCCCGCGAAGCCGCGTCCGGGTGCCCGCTCGTCATCGACCCGTCCGGTGTGTGGTTTCGCGCCGACGGCCCGAACTTTCTCTGCGGCATGTCCCCGGCGGAGGGCAGCGCCGACCCCGACGACGCGCCACTCGAGGTCGACGATCGTCTCTTCTACGATGTGATCTGGCCGATCCTGGCCTCGCGGGTACGGCCGTTCGAGGCCGTCAAGCTCCTCAAGAGCTGGGCCGGCTATTACGAGATGAACACGTTCGACCATAACGGCGTCGTCGGATCCCACCCGTCGCTGTCGAACGTCTTCTTCGCGAACGGCTTCAGCGGCCACGGCCTGCAGCAATCGCCGGCGGTCGGACGCGGTCTCGCCGAACTGATCGTCGACGGCGCGTACCGGAGTCTGGATCTGACGCCGCTGTCGTTCGCGCGCATCCTCGAACGGCGGCGTCTCGTCGAGCTCAACGTGATCTGACCCGAGGGCCGCTCGTGGGGACGCCGGTGCCCGCCGCCTCGCACCGCGACGGGCGGTCAGCGGTGTCGAGTCTGCCGGCGACGGAAGGCCGGGACCGCGTCTTAGGAGAGGATCGCTGAGCGATAGTCCGGCTCGACGATCGGCACGAGGAGGACGGGCGCCTGCGTGCGCTTCAAGAGTCGCGCCGCCACGCTCGGAGACCAGATCGCCTGCAGTCCCGCCCGGCCGTGGGTGGCGACCACAACGAGACCGTCCGCGTGCTCGGCGGCGTCGGATGCCAGTTCCGCCACGGGGCCCCCGCGACGCACTTCAGCGAAGGTGGGCACTCCCGTTGATCGCATGGACGCCGCCAGGTGTTCCAAGTAGGCCATGGCTTGCTCCCCCTGAGCATCCAGGAGCACGCGGGTCGCACTCGGCAGAAACGTGGCCTGCGGGAACTGCCTGCCCTCGACGGTTTCCAGTGTCGGGACAACCATCACGAGGCGGAGGTGCACGTCCAGCGCGCGCGCCAGGGTGCGGGCGAGCGGGAGCGCGGCCTCCGCGGCGGCGGTCCCGTCGAGCGACACCATGATGGTCCGCGGGGTGAACACCGGGGCGGCCTGTGTATTGGCGCGCGCCCGCACGAGCAGCGTCGAGCGCTGACTCAGCTGCAGCACCTGCTGGGCGATGGACCCCCAGAGCACATCCCGGATGCCCCCGGCTCCGTGCGTGCTCAGGAGCACGAGATCGCTCCGCTGCTCCTCGGCGTGGGCGGCGATGCTCTGCGCGACGTTCCCGACCGGCACTTCATGGACGTGGTACTCGACGAGGCAGCCGGTCGCCGCGAGCTGGCGTGCGAGCTCGGCCAGGTACGTTTCCGCGTCCAACCGGGTGGCCAAATGGGGCTCCCCGTGAACGCGGAACGGCGCATCCTGCTCGATCACGTGGAGCAACGCAATCGTCGCACCGAACGCCTCGGCGAGCCGCGCGGCGATCGGGAGCACGGCTTCGGCGAGACGCGACCCATCGAGCGACACCACCAGCCGCTGCACCGTGACTGGCACGGTCACGGCGGCCGCACGCGGCCTCGGTTCCTGCGTTGGTCCCAGGTGGTGCGGCGCAGACATCATCCTCGGCTCGCGGCTCGGCGCCACCGATCACCCAAACGTCGGGAGCTGCCCCCCGAAGGTCTGGTAGAGCAGGACCACGTTCAGCAGCAGGATGATCGCGGCGCAGCCGATGGCCAGCGCCGTCACGGCCGGGTGGTTCACGAGCTTCCCCATGAGGGCACGATTGCGCGTGAAGACGATCAGGGTGATCACCGGGATGGGGAGGGTGAAGCTGAGGACGACTTGACTGACCACAAGGGTCATGGTCGGGTTCAGGCCCAGATAGATCGCCGCGAGTGCTGGGATCAGCGTCGCGAGCCGCCGGAGCCAGATCGGGATTCGAAAGTTGACGAACCCCTGCATGACCACCTGGCCCGCCATTGTCCCGACGTGCGAGCTCGAGATCCCGGAGGCAATGAGGGAGATGCCGAAGAGCAGTGCCGACGCGCCACCCAGAAGCGGCGTCAACGTCTTGTACGCTGAATTGATATCGGCAACGTCGGCGTGGCCGGTAAAGTGGAACACCTTGGCCGCCATGAACAGCATCGCCATGTTCACCAAACCCGCCAGCGTCATCGCCACGATGACGTCGATCTTGTTGAAATTGAAGATTCGTCGTGCTTCGTCTTCGGTCGTCGGGACGATGCGGCCCTGGGTCAGACCCGAGTGTAAGTAGATCACGTGCGGCATGACCGTCGCGCCGATGATGCCTACCGCCAGCAGGACCGCGTTGTTCCCCGGCAAGCTGGGAACCACGCTGTGCAGGGCGACCTGCCCCCAGTCCGGCTTGGCGAGGAACGTCTCCGCCACATAGCACAGCGCGATCGCGCCCGCGCAGCCGCCGATGAACGCCTCGAGCTGGCGAAACCCGTTGCCCTGGAGCGCCAGGATCACGAACACGCCGATCCCGGTGATCAGCGCGGAGGTGAACATGGGAATCCCCGTGAGCAGGGTGATCCCGATTGCGGCCCCGAGGACCTCGGCGAGGTCGGTTGCCATCGCCGTGATCTCCTGGGTGATCCAGAGGACGTAGCTCACCCACGGTGCGAAGCGGGCGCGGCACATCTCGGCGAGGTTCAGACCCGTCGCGATCCCCAGCTTGGCCGCGAGGCTTTGAATCAGCATCGCCATCAGGTTCGCCATCAACACAACCCAGAGGAGGGCGTACCCAAACTGCGCTCCGCCCTGGATGTTCGTGGCAAAGTTCCCCGGGTCGATATAGGCGATGCACGCAATGAAGGCGGGCCCGACAAAAGGCAGGATCGCGCGCAGCCCGCGGGTTTTCCCCTCGATCGCGTCGCGAGCCGCGAGTTGGACTTTTGGGTGCGGCAGCGCGCTGATGTTCACCTCGGAATACTCTCGTGCCACGGCTTCCCCTCCAGCGTTACGTCGCGCCAGGCTAGACAGTGCTGTTGCCGGGACCCGCAGCGATGCATTCCCTGCGTGGACCACGACCGCCCCGCTTCCGGCGAAGCAGCGAGGCTGATGACAGCGCACGATTCGAGCACAACCGTAATGTCGGGCCACGATCGTATGAAATTAATTTAGAGCATACGAAAGGAGTTTGTCAACCCCGAATCTCTGCGATTGAGCGCGGCAGCGCGAGAGGCTCCCCGAGGCACCTGCCAGATCGTGCGGTCGTGGGTGGCGGCCACCGATAGCACGCGGGCCGCGCGAAGCGGGCAAAGACGAGGGCACTCGAATCCAGGCGTGCGGCGGCGCTTCTGTGCTACTGGATGTACACGTCGCCGCAGAGCGCTCGCGGCAGGGTAACGTGGCGCCCCTCGATTTCTACGCGGCATCCGCTGCTCCGTTGTGCCAAGACTGTGAGTCTGACCCCGGGGAGCACGCCCAGTTCGGCCAGGCGGCGCAGCGATGCGGGATCGCGGTCGCTCACGCGCGCCACCACGCCGGTTGCGCCCGGAGCAAACGTGGTCAGGTCGGGATACCGCACGTCGCGGATCGTCCCCTCCGCCGACGGAATCGGATCGCCGTGCGGGTCCGTCGTGGGGTCTCCCAACGCGGCCGCCATGCGGAGCTCTACATCGTCGGAAAGCACGTGCTCCATCTTCTCCGCTTCGTCGTGCACCTTGTCGAGGTTGACCCCTAAGTGTTGCGCGAGGTACAGCTCGATCAACCGATGATGCCGAATCGTTTCCAGCGCGATGCGTTGACCCGCCGTGGTCAGGGTGAGCCCACGATACCGGTGATACGAGACGAGCTTCAAGCGCGCCAACCGCTGCACCATCGCGGTCACCGTCGCCGGCGCCACGCGGAGTTCCTTCGCGAGGTCTGACGTCGCGACGGCGCCGCGTCCCTGCTGCAGCTTGTACACCGCCTTGAGGTAGTCTTCCATCACGCCGGTGATGAGGGGCATACACTTCTCCCGATGCGCTCTCGACGGTACAAGACACATGTAGCAGCCGCGGGTGCATGTGTCAATCCTGCCCGGCGCTCCCGGTGTCGGACGTGGGCAGAGGCGGCGACCCGCCACACCGTCTCGACCGGCCGCTTCGGTCGGGTCGAGGTGTGGGGGGATTGACACGCCCGCGCGCCGTCGCGCATGCGGGAGCCTGCCCCAGCACACGGGCGGCGGTCACCATGCAACGCACGCTGGGTCCGATCGAGGCGCGGGCGCTCGTTGGGTGGCGCTTGACGTCGCCGACGTTCCCGCCCACACACGTCGCGGCCGCCCCCCCGGCGGGAGCGGCCGCGATGCGTGCGGAGAGGCCGAGATGGCTGGCGCTATGCTCGCTCCGGCGCGAGGCGCCAGTGTTCCGGCGATCGCCACAGGCTCGACAGGGTCAGCTCCCTGATGAAGATCAGTTCCTTCGGCAGCTTGTCGTACAGCTGCGCGAACAGCTCCTCATGGGACAACAGTTCCTGCGTCCACGCCTCGCGGTCCACCGCCATGAGCTGCTCGAACTGTTCCCGGGTGACGCCCTCGAGCCCGCCCCAGTCGAGGTCGTCGTACCGCGGCATCCAGCCGATCGGGCTCTCCACCGAGTACCCGCGGCCGCGAGACCGGTCCACGATCCACTTCAGGACGCGCATGTTCTCACCGAACCCTGGCCACAGGAACCGGCCGTCCTTGTCCTTGCGGAACCAGTTGACGCCGAAAATCCGCGGCGGGTTCGGCAGTTCGCGGCCGAACTGGAGCCAGTGGTTGAAGAAGTCCCCCATGTGATACCCGCAGAACGGCAGCATCGCAAACGGGTCGCGGCGGACGCGGCCCACCGATCCCTCCGCCGCCGCGGTCGTCTCCGACCCCATCGTCGCGGCGAGGTAGATCCCGTAGTTCCAGTTGACCGCCTGATAGACGAGCGGCACCGTCGTGGTACGACGGCCGCCGAAGATCAACGCGGTCAGCGGGACGCCGTTCGGGTTCTCAAACTCAGGATCGATCGACGGGCACTGGCTCGCGGGCGCAGTGAAGCGGGCGTTCGGGTGCGCCGCCGGCTTCCCGCTGTCCGGGTCGTAGGGGTTGCCCTGCCAGTCGATCAGCCCGGCGGGCGGCTCGTTGGTCAGGCCTTCCCACCACACGTCACCGTCCGCGGTCAGCGCGGTGTTCGTGAAGATCGTGTTCTTGCTGATCGTGGCCATGATGTTGGGGTTCGTCGTCTCGTTCGTGCCCGGCGCGACCCCGAAGAACCCCGTCTCGGGGTTGATCGCGTACAACTGACCGTCGGGCCCCGGTCGGATCCACGCGATGTCGTCGCCGAGCGTCGTCGCCTTCCAGCCCTGGCGGCGGAAGTGCTCCGGCGGCACCAGCATCGCGAAGTTCGTCTTCCCGCACGCGCTCGGGAATGCGGCGGCGACGTACGTCTTCTCGCCCTCGGGTGAGGTGACGCCCATCAACACCATGTGCTCGGCGAGCCAGCCGTGGTCGCGCGCCATCCACGACGCGATGCGCAGCGCGAGGCACTTCTTGCCGAGGAGCGCGTTGCCGCCGTACCCGCTGCCGTAGGAGACGATCGCGCGCTCTTCGGGGTAGTGCACGATGTACTTCGTCTCGTTGCACGGCCACCGCACGTCCGGCTGGCCGGGCCGCAGCGGGGCGCCGACGCTGTGCAGGCATTTGACGAACGCGCCGTCGGCGAGCACGTCCAGGACGGGCTGGCCCATGCGCGTCATAATGCGCATGTTGGCGACGGCGTACGCGGAATCGGTGAGCTGCACCCCGATCTGTGCAAGCGGGGACCCGAGGGGCCCCATGCTGAACGGCACGACGTACATGGTGCGACCGCGCATGCACCCGTCCATCAGCGCCCGGAGAGTGCGCTTCATCTGCTGCGGCTCGATCCAGTTGTTGGTGGGCCCGGCGTCTTGTTTTCGGGTCGTGCAGATGAACGTGCGGTTCTCGACCCGCGCGGTGTCGCCGGGATCCGAGAACGCGGCGAACGAGTTCGGGCGCTTCGCCGGGTTGAGGCGCTGCAGCGTCCCCTGCCGGACCAGGAGGTCGGTCAGGCGGTCGTACTCTTCCTGGGAGCCGTCGCACCAGTGGATCTTGTCCGGCTTGCACAGCGCGGCGATCTCGTCGACCCACTGGAGTAGGGACTGGTTCTTGACGAGTTCCTTGACCATCGGCGTGTTGCCCCTCCCGAAACTCGTCCGGGCGCACCGGCCGACCCGCGCGCTCCGGTCGCCGCTCCTGTTCGGGGGCACGGCGCATCACTCCTCGTTCGGCGCCGACCGTTCCCGTCCCCGCTCGCGGCGTTTTCGTTACGATCCGTGCCCGCAATGAGGTGCAACGCCGACATCCATCGTGGGCGTCCCGCGCATCCAAGGAGGGAATTGCCCATTTCGCTGCGGAGATACCGTGCGGTAGCGGGCTCGGCCGCCTCCGCGGGCACCACGGTGCGGACCCCGGCGTAGAGCCGCGCTGGAAGGAGGGCGGGCGCGATGCGCCTCGTCGTGTTGCCCGGTGACGGCATCGGTCCGGAGATCTCGGACGCCACGGTCGGGGTGCTGGATCTCGTGAACCGCAGGCTGTCCCTCGATCTGACGCTCGAGACCCACGAGATCGGTCTCGCTCGCCTCCGGCGCGACGGCACGACGCTGCCCGCATCGGTGCTGGAGGCCGCGCGGCAGGCCGATGGTGTCGTGCTCGGCCCCGTGTCCCACTCCGACTATCCCCCGCGCGCGGAAGGCGGCGTCAACGTGTCCGCCGAACTGCGGGTCGCCTTCGACCTCTATGCCAACATCCGCCCCGCACGTTCGCGCGAGGGCCTGCCGTACTACGGCCGCACCCCGATGGACCTGGTGATTGTGCGCGAAAACACGGAAGGATTCTACGCCGATCGAAACATGTACTGGGGGAGCGGGGAGTTCATGCCCACGGCGGACGTCGCGCTCGCGATACGCAAGGTCACGGCGAGCGGCTCCCGGCGGATCGCGCAGGCGGCGTTCGAGATCGCGCGGCGTCGGCGCCGCACGGTGACCGCGGTGCACAAGGTCAACGTGCTCAGGGTGTCCGAGTCGCTGTTCCTGCGCGAGGTGCGCGCGGTCGCCGAGGCGTATCCGGACGTGGCGTACGCGGAGCAGCTGATCGACTCGATGGCGGCGCTGCTTGTGCGCGACGCTCGGCGGTTCGACGTGGTGGTGACCACGAACATGTTCGGGGACATCCTTTCCGACGAAGCCTCGGAACTGTCCGGCAGCCTGGGGCTCGGCGCGGCGATCAACGCGGGCGACGCGCGCTGCGTGGCGCAGGCGCAGCACGGATCCGCGCCGGACATCGCCGGACACGATCGGGCCAACCCGATCGCCCTCGTGCTCTCAGCGGCGATGCTGCTCGATTGGATCGCGCGAACGCGTGGCATCGACGGGCTCGCGCACGGAGCGCAGGCGATCGAGCGATCGGTGGACGCCGTGCTGCGGGATCCCGCGCGACGGACGCACGACATGGGTGGCGCGCTCGGGACGCGGGCGTTCACGGCGGTGCTGTGCGAGGAGATCGGACGGCGCCTCGGGTGACGCCGGAGCCCGAACCATCGCGCCCTGGGGCCTGTGTTATACTGATGTTTGCGATGCCCGGTTTGTCGACACTGCTCACACCCGAAGAGGCCAAGGCCCGCTTCGCCCGCCAGTACACTCCCCGTCCTCGCGGGACCGAGCGCGTGGCGCTCGAGGCCGCGTTTGGGCGCATCCTCGCGCGCGACGCGGTCGCGCCCGAGGACCTGCCGGAGTTCGATCGGTCCACGGTGGACGGGTACGCGGTGCGATCCGAGGATGTGGCCAGCGCCCGCGAGGGCGATCCCGTGGCGCTCACGCTGGCGGGCGAGGTGCTGATGGGCGAGGCGGCGGAGACCCCGGTGGCGCCCGCGGGGACGGTCCGTATTCCGACCGGCGGCATGCTGCCGGCGGGCGCGGACGCCGTTGTGATGCTGGAGGACGTCGATCTCCGCGGCGACGGCATCGTCGCGGTCGGGCGGCCCGTGCGGCCTGGGGACAACATCATCCGCCGCGCCGAGGACGTGCGCGCGGGCGACGTCGCACTCCGCCGCGGCGTGCGCCTCCGGCCGCAGGACGTCGGGCTGCTCGCGGCGATCGGCATCGTCGCGGTCGAGGTGTTCGTGCGGCCCCGCGTCGCGGTGCTCGCGACCGGCGACGAGGTGGTGCCGCCGTCGCGCCGTCCCGGCCCGGCGCAGGTGCGCGACGCGAATACGTACGCGATCGCGTCGCTGATCCGCCAGGAGGGCGGCGAACCACGGCCGTACGGCATCGTCGAGGATACGTACGAGGTGCTGCTCCACGCCCTCGCGGATGCGCGGGCGTCCTGCGACTTGGTGCTCGTCAGCGGCGGCACGTCGGTGGGGGAGAAGGACGCGGTGGCGCGCGCCATCGGAGAGCTCGGCCAGCCCGGCGTCATCGTGCACGGCGTCAGCATCAAGCCGGGCAAACCGACGATCCTCGCGGTCGTGGACGGCACGCCGATCGTCGGGTTGCCGGGGAACCCCGTGAGCGGCATGGTCATCTTCGACGTGTTTGTCCGCGCCATGCTGCGGGGTCTTGCCGGCGCCGAGGCGCCGCGCGCGTTCGGGCAGGTCGTGCGGGCGCGGATGGACCGCCGCGTCCCGTCGGCGGGCGTCCGGGAAGATCACGTTCGCGTGTACCTCGAGACGCGGGGAGAGGCGTTGTGGGCGGTGCCGCTGCTCGGAAAGTCGGGCATCATCACGACGATGACCCGCGCGGACGGCGTCGTCGTCGTGCCGCCTGGGCAGGAGACCGTAGACCAAGGCGCCGAGGTCGACGTCCACCTGTTTCCTCCATGACTCGCCGGTCCGGCGCGCGTCGACGACCCCGCTCGAGCGTGCGCGGGTTGACGCATCTCGACACCCGCGGCCGGGCGCGCATGGTGGACGTCGGCGACAAGCCGGAGACCGTTCGCGAAGCGGTGGCGCGCGGCGAGGTCGGAATGACGCGGGCCGCGCTGCGCGCGGTTACCTCCCGATCGGCACGCAAAGGCGACGCGCTCGCGGTCGCACAGGTCGCGGCGATCGCGGCCGCCAAGCGCACCTGGGAGCTCGTGCCGCTGTGCCACGCGATTCCGTTGACCGGTGTCTCTGTGGATCTCACCCCGGACATCCGGCGGTCGTGCGTGCAGATTGAGGCTCGGGTCCGGACGGTCGGGCGCACGGGCGCGGAGATGGAGGCGCTCGTTGCGGTCGCGGTCGCCGGTCTCACGGTGTACGATATGTTGAAGGCGATCGAGCGCGGCATGGTGATCCGTCGGATCCGGTTGGTCCGGAAGACCGGAGGCAAGTCGGGGACGTACACGCGCGCCGGCGAGTCTCTGTTGGTGGCGCCCGCTCGAGCGATGCGGATGCGCGGGGGTCTCGGACGTCGTGCCGCGAAGACGTCGCGGAGGCCCGCCGGGGCTCCGGCGCGCGAGGCGCTGGGGAGGCGCGGATGAGCGAAGAGAAGCGGCTGCACGGCGTGCGCTGCGGCGTTCTCACCGCGAGCGACCGGGTGAGCCGCGGAACGGGCAAGAACGAGAGCGGCCAGTATCTGGCGCAGATCCTCACGGCACACGGCGCGGACGTCGTGGCGCATGTCGCGGTGCCCGATGACCTCGAGACGATCGCCCGGACCCTCGCCGACATGGCCGATACGCTGCAGGTGGATCTGGTTCTGACCACCGGCGGCAGCGGGGTGGCGCCCCGCGACGTTACGCCCGAGGCCACGCTCCGGGTGATCGAACGGCACGTGCCAGGGATCCCAGAGGCGGCCCGCATCGCCACCGCCGCGCGCTCACCGCTCGCGATGCTCTCTCGGGCCGTGGCGGGCATCCGGGGACGCACGCTGATCGTCAACCTACCCGGTAGCCCGCGAGCCGCGCGCGAGTGGATGGACGTCATCCTGCCGATCCTGCCGCACGTCGTGGAATTGCTGCAGGAACGTCCGCTCGAGTGGGGGCGCGAGCACAACCCCTGACCCCGATCGCCTGCGCTTGACACTGCGGGCCGGGCCCAGTACACTCGGGCAGGTCCGCGTCGCGCGCGGAAAAGGACTCGACAACGATGCCGCTGCTCAGCGTGTCCAATCTCACAAAGACGTACGGCGGCGTGACCGTGCTCGCCGGCGTCGCCTTTGCCATCGAGCCGGGCGACAAGGTCGGCCTCGTCGGCCGGAACGGCGCGGGCAAGACGACCGTGCTGCGGTTGCTGGCGAGGCTCGACACGCCTGACGACGGCGCAGTCGCGGTTCGGCCCGGGGCGGGGGTCGGCTACCTGGCGCAACTGCCGGACACGAGCGACGGCCACACCCTGTGGGAAGAAGCCGCGGGGGCCTTTTACGGTCTCCGGCAGATCGAACGGCGCCTGCACGAGGCCGAGGTCCGGTTGGCGGCCCCCGAGGTGCACGGGGACGACGCGCTCCTGGCCGAAGCCCTCGAAGAGTACGGTCGCCTGCGCGATCGTTTCGAAACGACCGGTGGGTTTACTTATGAGGCGGAGATCCGCCGGACGCTCGCCGGTCTTGGCTTTCGCGAGAGCCAATACACGCAATCCTTGGCGTCGATGAGCGGCGGGCAGCAGTCGCGCGCGGCACTGGCGCGGCTCCTCCTTTCCGCGCCGGACCTGCTGCTGCTCGACGAGCCGACGAACCATCTGGATCTCGAGGCGCTCGAGTGGCTGCAGGAGTTTCTGGTCGAGTACCGGGGCGCCGTGCTGCTCGTGAGCCACGACCGGTATCTGCTGGACGCCGCGACGACGCGCACGCTGGAACTGGACGGCGGACGGATCGACGAGTATCCGGGCAACTACTCCTACTACGCGACCGAGCGCGTTGCCCGGCACGCGCGGCAGCAGGAGGCGTTCGAACGCCAGCAGGAAGAGATCGAGGCGCTCAAAGAGTACATTCGACGGAACCACGCGGGCCAAAACGCCCGGCAGGCGAAGTCGCGCGAGAAGCGTCTCGCCAGAATCCAACCGGTCGAAGCGCCGAAGACCGCCCGCACGCTCTCGTTCCGCCTGGATACGCCCCGTCGCGGGCCGCAGGTGGTGCTCCGCGCCCGGAACGTCACGAAGCGGTTTGGGCACGCCGAGGTGCTCCGCCACGTCTCGTTTGAGATCCGGCGCGGCGAGAAGGTGGGCCTGATCGGCCCGAACGGGACGGGCAAGACGACACTGCTTCGGATCGTCACGGGCGCCGAGCCACCGACGTTCGGGACGGTTGAACCGGGACCCGGCGTTCGGTTCGGGTACTTCGCGCAGCACGCCGAAGAGACCCTGGACCTCGAACGGACGGTGCTCGACGAGGTGCTGGGCGAGCGGCGGATGTCCCCGGAGCAGGTGCGCACGCTGCTGGGACGGTTCTTGTTCTCGGGGGAGACCGCGTACAAGCGCGTGGGGCAGTTGAGCGGCGGCGAGCGGCGCCGCGTCGCCCTCGCCAAGCTCGTGCTGGACCGTCCGGACCTCTTGCTGCTGGACGAGCCGACGACCCACCTGGATCTCCCGTCGCTTGAGGCGTTGGAGGGCGCCCTGCGGGCGTTTCCGGGCGCGGTTCTGATCGTGTCGCACGATCGGTACCTGCTCGACCACATCGCCGAACGGCTGCTGGTACTTGGGAACGGCGAGTTGACCGCGGCCGCGGGGCCATACCACGCCTATCGAGGGGCGCTGGCTGCCCGGGGGTCGGCGCCTGCGACCGCCGCGGCCCCGTCGCGGGCACGCGGGGATGGCGACCCCGCACCCGCCGCAAAGGCGGAGGTCTCCGCGAGCGCTGGCGGGGAGCGTCGTGAGACCCGATCGCGCCCGGCTGCCGTCGCGCGGCGCGTGGCCGGTCCGAGCGCCGACGAGCTCGTGGCCAGGATCGGTGGGCTCGAGCGTGAGCAGGCCGATCTCAGCCGCCTCATGGGCGACCCCGAGCTCTACCGCGACGCCGATCGCGCGCGATTGACGGTGCGGCGTTATGAGGAGGTCAGCGCTGCGCTCGAGACCCTGTATGCCGAGCTCGAAAGCGCCGAGGAACAGACCGGTGCGTGACGCGGGGGGGTGTTTCGCCTGCGGCCAGCACAACCCGATCGGGCTGCGGTTGCGGTTTGCCGCGGAAGCACAGGGGATCCGCGCGGAGTTCACGCCCGGGCCGGAATACCAGGGATACGAGGGCGTGGTTCACGGCGGGATCGTCGCAGCGGCGCTGGACGACGCGATGGCGAACCTCGTGCACCTGCAAGGGCGAGAGGCGCTGACGGCGCGGCTCGAGGTGCGGTACCGGCGCGAGGCGCCGATCGGTCAGCGGCTCGTCGTCACGGCGACCGTCGTCCGGGATCGCGGACGGGTGTTCTCCGCGGAGGCACACCTCACGCTGCCGGACGGTACACGTCTGGCGGACGCGCGTGGGACGTTCGTGCGGGCGGGGTGACCCCATGCCGGCGGGCGGAAAGGTCGATGACGAGAGCCGCGTCGTGGTCACGAATCGGCGCGCGCGCCATGAGTACTGGATCGAAGAGACCCACGAGGCCGGCATCGCGCTGACCGGCACCGAGGTGAAGTCACTGCGCGCGGGCCGTGCGAACCTGCAAGACGCGTACGCCCGCGTGCAGAACGGCGAGGTCTGGCTGCATCACCTGCACATCAGCCCCTACGCACAGGGAAACATCCACAACCACGATCCGCTCCGGACGCGCAAGCTGCTGCTGCACCGCAACGAGATCGTCCGGTTGGGCCAGCGCGCGGAGCAGAAGGGCTATACGCTGGTTCCGCTTCGACTCTACTTCCGGAACGGGGTGGCGAAGGTGGAGCTTGGACTGGCGCGCGGCCGCCACGAGTACGACAAACGGGAGCGCATCGCGGAACGGGACGCGGCGCGGCGGATCGCCCAGGCGCTCGGCGCCCGCATCCCGCGCGGCCGCCGGCCCTAGCCACCCCCGCGTGCCGGTGCGCCCGCACCGCGCGACCCTTCGGAACCTCCGGGTCGTCGTAGGCGAGAACGGAATCCCGGCATCCCCCGGGAAGATCGGCGCACGGCGCGGACAGTACGCCTGTCTACGTCACGGAGCAGCAGATCGCGGAGATGCGCTGGCGTGCCAAAGCGGGTGAACTGCAGCCCTCGGGGTATTAGCGTGTCGGTTCGATGGGAGCGTGGGGGTGTCAGATTACCTCAGGATCAAGTGTCCGGTCGCCCACAGAAACAGTCCCGCGAGGATCATTAGCGGGATCAGCATGGTGTCCACCTCCTCTCACGATTTCCAAGCAGCGCGTCCAATTTCCTACCGCCCGGCCTTTTACCCCGCGGAGCCGTGGGCGAAACCTCGTTCGCCTCTGGGATGCCCGCGGCGCTCCCTGTGACTTCCTGACACTGGCGCGGGCTGTGACTCTGTGGCGCGCTGCATAGGTTATTCGCCCTTTCCTGGGGCAGGGGCCCCGCCGGCCCGGAGAGAAAGTCCCAGCCACCCACCATGACACGCGCGTCGCTTTTCATCACCTGTCTGGTTGACCACCTGTTTCCCAGCGTTGCCGGTGCGACGACGCGTGTGCTCGAGCGGCTCGGCGTACGGGTCCTCGTGCCCGCCGGGCAGACATGCTGCGGGCAACTGCCGTTCAACGACGGCTTCTGGGATGAGGCGCGCCGCGTCGCGGCGCATCACCTCCGGACGTTTGCGGACGTCGACGCCATCGTGACCCCGTCGGGGTCCTGCGCCGGCATGGTCCGGCACTTCTACCCGGTGCTCTTCGAGGGAGACCCGGCGTCGCTGGCACTGGCGGCGGCCGTAGGTGACCGAACCTACGAGTTGTCGGAGTTCCTCACGAAGCGGCTCGGTGTCGACGACGTCGGCGCGACGTTCCACGGGCGGGTCACGTACCTCGCTTCTTGTCACGGGTATCGCGAACTCGGCCTATACGAGCAGCCGCTGCGGCTGCTCCGGGCGGTGCGGGGTCTGGAATACGTGCCGCTTCCGGGCGTCGACGAGTGCTGCGGTTTCGGCGGGGCGTTTGCGGTGAAGATGGCCCCCGTGTCGGGCGCGATGCTCCGCTCTAAGATCGACGCGATTCGCGGCACCGGCGCTTCGGTCGTCACGGGCACCGATGCATCGTGCCTGATGCACGTCGGCGGCGGGTTGTCGCGCGGCGGCGCCGGCGTGCGCGCGCTGCATCTGGCGGAGATTCTCGCCGGCGAGGCGGTGTCCGGATGACGGCCGACCACGAACCGGGGGCGCCGATTGAGTTCATCGAGAACGCGCGCCGGGCGCTCGCCGATCCGCTGCTCCAGGCGAACCTGTCGCGATCGATGCACACCTTCCGCGGGAACCGTGCGCGGGTGCTCGAGGGTTTCCCCGAGTGGGAGACGTGGCGCGAGCAGGCGCGCGCGATTAAGGCGCACACGCTGGCGCACCTCGATCACTACCTGGACCGCTTCGACCGGCACGTGCGCGCCGCGGGAGGGCAGGTCCACTGGGCCGCCGACGCCGCCGACGCCCGCCGCATCATCGGCGACCTCGCCCGCCAGCACGGGGTCCGGCGGATCGTCAAGAGCAAGTCGTCGACGACGGACGAGATCGAACTGAACCCCGCGCTCGAGCGCGCGGGGCTGGAGGTCACGGAAACTGACCTGGGCGAGTTCATCGTGCAACTGGCGGGCGAGGCGCCGATCCACTTTATCGCCCCCGCGATCCACAAGAGCGCGCACGACGTCGGCATGCTGTTCGCCGACAAGATCGGGGCGCCGCGCACGGACGAGCCGGAGGCACTGACGCGGGCCGCGCGCGCGTACCTGCGCGAGCGGTTTCTGCGTGCGGAGATGGGCCTGACCGGTGTCAACTTTGGCGTCGCCGACACCGGCACCCTGGTCGTGTTCGAGAACGAGGGCAACGCGCGGATGGTGACGACGCTGCCGCGCGTGCACGTGGCGCTCATGGGGATGGAAAAACTCGTCCCGGACCTCGCCGCGCTCGCGGTTATGCTGCGCGTGCTCCCGATCAGCGCCACCGGCGGCCGGATGGCGGAGTACGTCTCGCTCATCACCGGTCCGCGGCGGCAGGGCGAGGCCGACGGCCCCGAGGAACTGCACGTCATCGTGCTCGACAACGGTCGGAGCCGCATCCTGGCCGATACGGAGGTCCGCGAGTCGCTGCAATGTCTGCGCTGCGGCGCCTGCCTCAATGTCTGTCCAGTCTACGAGCGCGCGGGCGGGCACGCCTACGGCTCGATCTACTCGGGGCCCATCGGTGCCGTGCTGACCCCGCTGTATCGAGGGCTCGCGCAGGCGGGCACGCTGCCGTTTGCGAGCTCGCTGTGCGGGTACTGCGCGGAGGTGTGTCCGGTCAAGATCGACCTCCCGCGGTTGCTCCTGGTCATGCGCCGGCGCGCGGCTGCGGCGGGCGAGGCCGTCACGGAGTTCGAGCGGTTCGGGATGCGTGCGTTCGCCTGGGCCGCGACGTCGGCGAGACGCTGGGCGTGGGCCGGGCGGGGGCTGCGGGCCATGCTGCGTCGGTTCGTGCGCGGGGATCGGATTCGGTCGCTGCCGGGGCCGCTCGGCGGTTGGACCCGTCATCGCGATTTTCCGGCCCCGCCCTCGCACTCGTTCCGGGAGGGCTCGGCGGCGCATCGCCGAGACGGCGATGGAGCGTAGTGCGTTCCTGGCGCGCGTGCGCGCGGCGACCGGGGCCCGGGCCCCGGGGGGGTTGCCTCGTTTCCTCGCGCCGTCCCCGACTCGCGACCGCGCCACCGTGCTGGCCGAGATGGCGGCCCGGTGGCGCCGTCCCCACGCGACGTGGCGGGAGGTGCCGTCCGCCGACACCGCCCACGCGGTCGTGGACGTGCTTCAATTCGCGCAGGCCCGGCGCGTCGTGGTCTCGGCCGATCCATGGCTGGATCGCCTCGGGATCGCGCCGGCCATTCAAGCCGCGGGGATCACCCTCGTGGAAGTTCCGCGCTCCCCTGAGGTGGTGCACGGGTCGCTACCGCAGGTCGACGCGGGGGTGACGGTGCCGACATACGCGGTGGCGGAGACCGCGACGCTGGTCGAGGTCGCGCGGCCCGAGCAGCCGCGCGCGCTCTCGCTCGTGCCGCCCGTGCACGTCGCGGTGCTGCGCGCGGCGGCCGTGCTGTCGGCGCTGGACGATCTCTTCGCGGTCCTCGGCGCGGGCCCGCTCGAGCACGCGGTGAGCTGCATCTCGGGAGCGAGCGGAACCGCCGACATCGGGCTGCAGCACATCACCGGCGTCCACGGGCCGGGAGACGTGCACGTGATCGTGGTCACCGACGCGGTATCTGCGCAGACGCCGGAGTAACATCCGCCGGGTCCGGCGTCCACGGCCGGGCCGTTCTCAGGCCGCCCGGCCGCCGCGGAGGACGTGGCCGGTTCGAGCGGGGGTGAGCGCCCCGTCGCGCGCGGCGACCCGCCCGCCCACCAGGACCGCCGTGATGCCGTCGGGAAACCGGTGCGGGTCGGCGTACGTGGCCGTGTCGCGTACCCGGACCGGGTCGAACACCACGAGATCCGCGATCATCCCGACCCGCACGATCCCACGGCGCCGCAGCCCCAGCCGTCGAGCGGGCCGGCTGGTCATGCGGGCCACCGCCTCTTCGAGCGTCAGGATGCCCTCGTCACGTACGTAGGGGCCCAGCACCCGCGGAAACGTGCCGTAACTCCTGGGATGTGGCCGGGCGGTCGCCGCACGGCCGTGCGGCCCCATGACCCAACCGTCGGACCCGACCTGCATCAGCGGGTGCCGCATCACGGTGCGGACGTCGTCCTCGGACATCATCCCGACCACCATGCCGACCGCGCCGTCGCTGTCGACTAAGAGATCGAAGGCGGCGTCGCAGGGAGTCCGGCCCCACAGTCGCCCGATCTCTGCGAGCGTCCGGCCGTTGAATTCCGGATGGGCCGGGTTGTTGGAGATGAAGACCCGATCCCAGCCGGCCTCGCCGATGAGATTGTGCCATCCGGGGAGGCCCGCGTCGATCTCGGCGCCGATCCGCTGCCGCGCGACACCGTCGCGGAGGCGGCGCAGCAGCGCGCGCATCCCGCCGTCGTGCGCCCACTGCGGCATGCCGGCGGCCAGCAACGTGCTTCCCATGGTGTACGGGTACTGGTCGAAGGTGACGTCCTGCGTCGCCCGGGCCTCGTCGAGGAGGCGCAGCGCGTCGGCGACCTTACCCCAGTTGCGCCGCCCGGCGGCCTTGAGATGCGACACGTGAACCGGGAGCCCGGCGCGTCGGCCGATCTCGAGCGCCTCGCGGATCGCTGGGAGCAGCGTGTGGCCTTCGCCCCGGATGTGGGACGAGTAGAAGCCGCCCGCCGCCCGCGCGGCGGACGCGACCGCGACGACCTCCTCGGTGTCCGCGAAGGAGCCCGGTGGGTAGATCAACCCGGTGCTGACCCCGCGCGCGCCGGCCCGCATCGCGTCCTCGACCAACCGCGCCATCTCGGCGATCTCGGCCGCGGCCGCCGGGCGCTGCTCGAAGCCGATCGCGGCGATGCGCACGGCCCCGAGTCCGACCAGCGAGACGACGTTCACGCCCGGCCGCTCCCGTTCGACGGCCGAGAGGTACTCGTCGAACGTGCGCCACGACCACGGGAGATCGGCGTCGAATAACCCGGCGAACTGCCGCACCTCGTCGAGTCGGCGGGGTTCCAGCGGGGCGGGAGAGAACCCGCAGTTGCCCACGACGATGCACGTCACGCCCTGGAGAAGATAGCTGTCTGCCTGCGGCCGTTCGAAGATCGTGAAGTCGCAGTGCGTGTGCATGTCGATAAAGCCGGGCGCGACGACGCGGTCCCGCGCATCCCACTCGGCGGCCCCGCGTCGGTGCCGCAGGTCGCCGATCGCGACGATCTCGCCCCCTGCGATGCCGACGTCGGCGCGTACGCTCGGGGCGCCGGTGCCATCAACGACCGTGCCGTGCCGGATGATCAGATCCACGGCGCCTCAGCCCACCGGCGGCCGGTGTTGCGCCCACGGTTGGATCGCCTCGAACGCGGCCGACGCCCGGAGCACCAGCGCGTCCGCGTGCCACCGCCCGACGATCTGCAGGCCCACCGGCAGTCCCTCTGACGTGAAGCCGCACGGTACCGTTGCGGCCGGCTGGCCGGTCAGGTTGAACGGGTAGGTGAACGGGAGCCGGTCGAAGATGGTGGGGGTCGGCCGGCCGTCGATCTCACGAGGTCCCTGGACGGCACCCGGCTCCGCGGACCACGCGCCGACCGGCATCTGCGGCGTCAGCAGCAGGTCGTACGTCTCGAAGAAGCGTCGGACCGCGTTCTGAAACTCGGTGCGCGCCAGCAGCGCTTGTTGATACTCGATCGCGCTCAACTGTCCGGCGTTGAGCAGCATCTGCGCCAGGCTCGGCTCGATCCAATCCGGGCGCTCGACCGCGCGATCGATGTTCCGCGCGGCGACCCCGACCTCCCAGATGATCTTGTGAAAATCGCGGGGGTTGGGCCAGTCCACCGCGGGGGCCTCGACCGTAGCCCCTGCGGTGGCGAACCGCCGCGCCGCCGCTTCGGCGATGCGGCGCACATCCGGATCCACGGCGCCGAACCCCAGGTCGCCGCTCCAGGCCACGCGCAGTCCGGTGAGATCGCCGTCGCACGCGGCGAGGTAGTCTTCCGGGGGCGCGTCGATCGTCAACGGGTCGCGCGCATCGGGACCCGCCATGACGGCCAACGCCAGCGCCGCGTCCCGAACCGTACGAGTCATCGGGCCGTTGTGGGACCGGGCGGACCAGTAGTCCGCGTTCGGATGGTAGGGCACGCGTCCGAACGAGGGCTTGAGCCCGTAGATACCACACAACGCCGCCGGGATCCGGATCGACCCCGCCCCGTCCGAGCCGTGCGCGATCGGAATCAGCCCCGCCGCCACCGCGGCGCCCGCGCCTCCGGAGGATCCTCCTGGCGTCCGGTCCAGCTTCCAGGGATTCCGACACGGGGGACCGATCAGATTGTCGGTCATGTCCTTATGGCCGAAGTGGGGCGTGTTCGTCTTGCCGAGCAGGATGCCGTCCGCTTTCCTGAGACGCTCCGCGATGACGCCGTCCTCGTCGGGCACGTGGTGCTCGAAGAACTTCGAGCCGTACGTCGTGCGGATCCCCGCGGTGGGCTCGAGATCCTTGAGGGCGTAGGGGATGCCGTCCAGCGGACCTCGCAGCGTGTCGGTTCGAGCGCGTGCCTCCGCCTCGCGCGCCTGGGCGCGAGCGCGATCCGCCGTCACCGTCAGATAGGCGTTGAGGGTAGGGTTCAGACGTTCGATGCGGGCGAGAAGCGCGTCGACGAGTTCGACCGGCGACACCCGCCGGTCGGCGATCAAGCGTTTCAGCTCAAGAGCGGGCGTAAAGCACAGATCGGTCGCATCCATGCGTCGGCCTCCCGGGGTCCAGGACCCGCGTCTTCGCCCTTACTTCACGGCCGGCGAGCGCCCCCCCTCGTTCACGTGGCGTGCGCCGGGCCGGGAGGGGCGATCCGTCCAGCCCAGCGCCCGAATCGGTCCGGCGCCCGATGGGTCGAGGCGCTATGGCCTGGTAGGCTGGACCGGGAGGAGGTGAGGGCCGTGATGCGCGTGGACGAGGAGTTCCTGACGTACGTGACGATCGAGCAACGGCTCCTCAGCGCCGCCGGGGACCTGCGCCGCGCCAGGGCGAGACTTGAGGGGCCCGGGATGCTCACGAGCCAGGTCCAGGACGCTCTCACCGCGCTCGACCGCGCGGTCGATCTCGCGCGCTGGGCGAAGCGTGTCGCGCTGCAGGAATGGAAGGACGCGCTCGACGCGGGGCGCGCGGCCTAGCCACGATCCGCCGGCGGGTGCGGCCGGTTGGTTCCGCGCCAAGTGATCTCAAAGAGGGGTGTTGTCGGCAATGGGCAATCAACCTGATTCCGCCGTGCAGACTCGACGGTATGACAAACAAGCGCTCGATCTCCACCTGGCGTACCACGGGAAGATCGAAATGGTCCCCAAGGTGCCGATCATCGGCCAGGACGCGTTCAGCATCTGGTACACGCCCGGCGTCGCTCAACCGTGCCTCGCCATCCGCGACGATCCCGCGTTGTCCTTCAGCCTCACCAACCGCGGCAACAGCGTCGCGATCCTGACGAACGGGTCGCGCGTGCTCGGGCTGGGTGACATCGGCCCTGCGGCGGCGATGCCGGTGATGGAAGGCAAGGCGCTCCTGTTCAAGTACCTGGGCGGGGTGGACGCCATTCCCCTGTGCATCGAGACGCACGACGCGGAGGACGTGATCCGGGCGGCGCACCTGATCGCGCCCAGCTTCGGCGGCATCAACCTGGAGGATATCCGGCAGCCCGATTGTTTTCACGTGTTGAGCCGGTTGCGCCACGAACTGGACATCCCCGTGTTCCACGACGATCAGCAGGGGACGGCCACCGTGACGCTCGCGGCCTTATTGGGCGCGCTTGGGGTTGTGGACAAACGTCTCGACGAGGTCGTCATCGCCGTGGTCGGAGCGGGGGCGGCGGGTATCGCGACCACGCGGCTGTTGATCGCGGCCGGGGCGGATGCGGGACGCATCTACATGTGTGATACGAAGGGGTTGCTCCACCGTGGCCGGACGGATCTGATCGGGGCGTATCCGGACAAGTGGATGATGTGCCGCGCGACGAACGCCGAGGACCGGCAGGGCGGTATCCCGGAGGCGATGCGGCGTGCGGACGTGGTTCTGGCACTCGCGGCGAGCTGTCCCGGGAGCATCCGGCCGGAGTGGATTCGTACGATGAACGATTCCGCCATCGTATTCGCCTGCGCGAACCCCGAGCCTGAGATCTGGCCGTGGGACGCGCACGCCGCGGGAGCCCGCGTGGTGGGCACCGGGCGCTCGGATTTCCCGAACCAGGTCAACAACTCGCTCGGATTCCCGGCGATCTTCCGCGGCGTCCTCGACGTACGCGCGCGGACGATCACCGACGAGATGTGCATCGAAGCTGCCAAGGAGATCGCTCGCTGCGCCGTCGAGATGGGCGTGAGCGAGACCGCGGTGATCCCTCCCATGACGGCGTGGGAAGTGTACCCGCGGGTGGCAGCCGCGGTTGGCACCAAGGCGATCGAGACAGGTGTGGCGAGGCTGCGGCTCGGCCGAGACGAACTGGAGCGGGTCGCGCGGGACCGGATCTGCGCGGCACGCCGGGTGGTGGCCGCGGCCCAGCAGGCCCGGGAGGCGGAAGACGGTCGGGTACCGCACGGATAGGCGACGGCGGACGCCGGGCGTCGCGCACCCGGGGGGAGGACACCGATGATGTCGACCACGAAGGACGCACAGCGTAACTTGACCGCGGTAGACGTGATGACGTCCCCGGTCGAGGTCGTGGGACCTACCGCCGACGTCCGCGAGGTGGCGAATTTGATGCTGACCCGTCGGATCAGCGGGATTCCCGTGGTCTCCGAGCACGGAGAGATCCTCGGGATCGTGACCGAGGGCGACCTGCTGCACAAGGAGACGGCGGACGCGACGCCGCGGACCGCATTTGGCGAAGCGACTGCGGAGCGGCCGGCCCGGATCGAGAAATCCCACGGGGTCACCGTGGGCGATCTGATGACCACACCGGTCATCACCGTTGGGGACGATGCCTCCGTCCGTGAGATCGCGGAGCTGATGCTGCGCAAGCGCATCAAGCGGATCCCCGTCGTGCGGAACGGGCGGCTCGTCGGGATCGTATCCCGCGCGGACGTGCTTCGGGGTCTCGTGCGGCCCGACGAGGCGGTGGCGACCGCCGTGCGGCAGGTGCTCCGCGACGGGGTCCGGATCGATCTTAGTCACCTCCGGTTCTGGGTGCGGAACGGCGTCGTGTCCCTCGAGGGTGTGGTGGAGTCGCGATGCGAGCGAGAGCTGGCGCGGCGTGTGGTCGAGGCGATCGATGGCGTGGTCCAAATCGACGACCGCATCACGTGCCGCGTCGCTGACTAAACGCGCGCGGCGCCGCGGGCAGCCGCGTCGAAGAGGGACACGCGCCACGGCGTCGCGACTCGGCACGGATGGCTAGTCCATAGGCAGCTGGCACCTCGTCAGACTCAGGCGGCGTGGGTAGGCGTGTGTGCCCTCGATGTGCTCGAGCCGGGTCGCCGGGAACGGCGGCCCGGTGGCTGTTCGCGCAACCGTGCCCTACGGCACCCAAAGGAGTGGTCCGGCGATGGCAACTCCGGTGATCCTGCCGAAGTTCTCGATGACGATGGAGGAAGGGACGATCCTCCGCTGGCTGAAGGAAGAGGGCGCGGCGGTGGCGCAGGGTGAACCGATCGCCGAGGTCATGACGGAAAAGGTCAACATGGAACTCGAGGCGCCGGCGTCGGGGCGGCTCGGAGGGATCCGTGCCGCCCCTGGCGACACTGTCGCGACCACGACCGTCATCGCGTACATCTTGGGCGACGGCGAGTCTCCGCCAGAAGCACCGCCAGCCGCGCCGCCGCGGCCCGGGGAGGCGGGACCGGCGAGTTCGCCTCGTGCGGTCGCGGCCGGCCCCACGGGGACGTCCCCGGGCGGACGCCCGGGCGAGGCGACGCCGGTCGCGCGTCGCCTCGCCCGCGACGCGGGCCTCGACCTGTCGGCCATCACGGGGACCGGCCCCGCCGGGCGCGTGACGGAGGCCGACGTTCGCGCGGCGCTCGCCGCGCGGGCGCGCCCGTCGGGTGTCGGTCTGTCGGCGCGTCGGCGGACCATTGCGCAGCGCATGCTGCGGAGCGCCAGGGAGATTCCGCACGTGTACCTGACGCGCGCCGTCGACATGTCCGCGGCGGCCGCGGCACGGGGCGCGACCTCCTATACGGCCGTGATCGTGTGGGCGGCGGCCCGCGTGCTGGGAGGGCACCCGCGCATGCGCGCGTCGTTCGACGGGGAGACGGTAGCGGTCCACGATGCGATCGACATCGGCATCGCGGTGGACACGTCCGACGGGCTGATCGTACCGGTGATCCGCGACGCGTCACACAAGGATCCCGCGGTGATCCACCGCGAGATCGAGGCGCTGGCGACCAGGGCGCGGGCCGGCGAGCTCGGGATGACCGAGATCCACGACGCCGTCTTCACCGTGAGCAATCTCGGGATGCTTGGCGTCGACACGTTCACGGCGCTGATTAACCCGCCGCAATCCGCGATCCTCGCCGTGGGAGCCGTCCGCCTGCGGCCGTGGGTCGTGGACGGCGTCGTGGCCGTGCGACCGGTGTGCGAGCTGACGGTTGCGGTGGACCACCGTATTGCCGACGGCGCCGACGGCGCGCGGTTCCTCGACGATCTGTGCAGCCGTCTCGAACACCCGCCATCGGAGTAGCACGCGGGCGGCGGCAACCAGGCTGGGCGACACACCGCGGGTCGGGACGAGTGGGGCCGTGACGGAGCCGGAGCGGCAGAGATGCGGCTCGTCGGCCGGGCGGCGATGAGGAGGAACGCTGGTGGCGCTGCAGGGGCTTTCGACGGATAGCGCGGTAAAGATGCTCCAGACGATGTACCTGATCCGTGCGTTCGAGGAGCGGGCGGACGACCTCTTTGCGCACGGCCGCGTGCACGGCACGATGCATCTCAGCGCGGGGCAGGAAGCGGTCGCGACGGGTGTGTGCGCGGCGTTGCTCCCGGGCGACTACCTCCTCAGCACGCACCGGGGACACGGACACTGCATCGCGCGGGGCGCCGACGTGCGCCGGATGATGGCCGAGTTCTTGGGGAAGGAGACCGGCTATTGCCGCGGGCGCGGCGGCAGCATGCACATCGCCGACGTGGACGAAGGCATCCTGGGCGCCAACGGCATCGTCGCGGGAGGCCTCCCGCTTGCGGCGGGGGTCGGGTTGTCCATTCACATACGCCGCGGGACGCAGGTGTGCGTCGTCTTTTTCGGCGACGGGGCCGCCAACGAGGGGGCGTTCCACGAGTCGCTGAACCTGGCGTCCGTGTGGACGCTCCCGGTCGTCTACGTGTGCGAGAACAACCAGTATGCGATGTCGATGCCCGTGCACACGTCGATGAAGATCGAACGCATTGCGGACCGCGCGGCCGCCTACGGCCTGCCGGGGGAGCAGGTGAACGGGATGGACGTGCTGGCTGTCTACGATGCGGCGACGCGGGCGGTGGAGCGTGCCCGCCGAGGCGCGGGCCCCACGCTGCTGGAGTGCCTGACGTACCGGTATCGCGGGCACAGCAAGAGCGATGCGCAGCGGTACCGGACGCGCGAGGAGGTCGAGGACTGGCGTACGCGCGACCCGATTGTGCTGTTTCAACAGCGCCTGATTGCGGAGAGGGTGTTGTCGGCGGCGGCTGCGGAACCTTTCGCGGGACGGGCGCGGGAGGCGATCGATGACGCCGTGCGGTTCGCCGAGTCCAGCCCGGAGCCGGACCCGGCTACGCTGTTGGACGGGGTGTACGCATGACGAGGGAACTGTCGTACGCGGAGGCGGTGCGCGAAGCGCTGCGTCAGGAGATGCGGTCCGACGAACGCGTGTTCATGCTCGGCGAGGACATCGGGGTGTACGGGGGCGCGTTCGGCGTGACCGACGGGCTGCTCGCCGAGTTCGGTCCAGAGCGGATCCGGGACACGCCGATCTCCGAGGCGGCGATCACGGGGTGTGCCATCGGCGCGGCCGTGACCGGGCTTCGACCCGTGCTCGAGATCCAGTTTTCGGACTTCATCACGCTGGCGATGGAGCAGTTGGTGCTGCAGGCCGCCAAGATTCGGTACATGTTCGGAGGTAAGGCCCGTGTGCCGATGGTGGTGCGGACGCCGGGCGGATCCGGGACCGGCGCCGCCGCACAGCACTCCGAGAGCCTGGAAGCGTGGTTCGCGCACGTGCCGGGGCTGAAGGTCGTGGCGCCGTCCACGCCGGCGGACGCCAAGGGGTTGTTGATCAGCAGCATCCGCGACGACAACCCGGTGATCTTCTTCGAGCACAAGCTGCTGTACCGGACTCGCGGTCCCGTTCCGGAGGAAGCCGCCGCAATCCCGCTCGGCCTGGCGGACGTGAAGCGGCAGGGCGCCGACGCGACGATCGTGGCCACCTCCGGCATGGTCACACGCGCGCTGGCGGCGGCCGACGCGCTGGCGCAGGACGGCGTCGGCGTCGAGGTCATCGACCCTCGAACGCTGCGTCCGCTGGACACCGACACGATTCTCGCGTCGGTTCGCAAGACGGGTCGCGTGGTGATCGTCTACGAGGCGGTAAAGACGCTAGGGATCGGGGCGGAAATCGCGGCGCGAATCGCCGAGAGCGAGGCGCTGTACAGTCTCCAGGCGCCGATCGTCCGTCTCGGCGGCCAAGAGTGTCCGATCCCGTACAATCGCGAGCTCGAGCGGGCGGCCGTGCCGCAACAGGAGGACATCGTGGCTGCGGTCCGGCAGGTATTGACGGCGTAATTGAGAAGGGGAGTTCGCCCGACCGCAGGGGAGATGCGCACGATGCAACTCGGCACGCTGCTCGCCGACGATTTAATCCGGCTCACGCTCCCCGCGGCGACCTGGGAGGACGTGCTCCGTCGTCTAGCGGAGGACCTGCGCGTCGCCGGGCGCGTCCACCCGACGTACGAGGATGCGGTGGTCGCGCGGGAGCGCACCTTCCCGACGGGGCTGGCCGTCGGCGACATCGGGGTGGCCATTCCGCACGCCGACGTCGAGCACGTGCGGGAGCCGGCGATTGCAATCGCCGCGCGGTCCGCCCCCCGTCGCCTTCGGCGAAATGGGGAACCCCGGGAACACGGTGCCGGTGCGGATCGTGTTTATGCTCGCCGTTCACCAGGCCGAGGCGATGGTGGGCGTCCTGCAGGATCTCGTGGCCAGTTTCCAGCAGCCCGGCGCGCTGGCCGCGATCCTGAGCGCGTCGGGCTCTACATCTCGACGTGGATCTCGCCGGTGCTCACCGTCGCGGCCCAGCAGGCGGGGTTCAAGTTCCCCGCCGGGACCACGAGCATCTCCTCTCTGATGGACGGGTCTAGCCCGATGACGTGGGTGCTCGTGACGGCCGGCCGGTTCGGCTTCGCGGGGCTTGCGGTCGTGCTGATCCTCGCGCTCTTGGCCGCCTGGCGGCTCCGCGTGAAACCCACAAAGGCGGCGCCGGTCGTGCAGGTGCCACAGGTGCCAGCCGCCTAACCCCGCGATGTGCGGGAGATGATCGCGCGGCCCGCCGGGGTCCTTCCGGCGGGCCGCGCACCGCATGTCCCCGGATCGATGCACTTATCCCGGAACGTGCGTCTCCGCCGGGTTCAAGCCGACCTTGGCCAGCGCTTGCACCAGCGCGCGGCGATTCTTCTCGTCCACCGAGAACAACGCAAACGTGCTCCCGCGGTGGGCGAGCGACGTCACGCCGTTCAGCGGCACCCCGGCTGCGGCGATCGTGTCGAGCGCGCGCGTGAGGTCCGCGGCGAGGTTCCCCAGGGCGATCGTGACCGTCGACCCGCGCCCGACCCCCAGCAGCTCGAGAAACGCGTCAAAGATGTCGCTCTCGGTGATGATCCCGACGAGCCGGCCGTCCTCCAGCACCGGCAGCGCCCCGACCCGCAGATCTCGCATGCGCGTGGCCGCGTGCTCGACCGGCGTGAGCGGGTGCGTCGTGAACGGCGTGGGGGTCATCACGGCGCCGATGGCGGTGGTGGTCGACGGGGTGTCCAGTTCGAGGAGGGCGCCCCGCGTCACGATGCCGACCAGCTTGTCGTGGTCGTCGACGACCGGGAGACGGTGGACCTTTCGCTGAAACATGAGCTTCAACGCCGCGGAGACGCTCGCCGTCGGGGCGGCGGTGACGACCGGGCTGCTCATCCAATCCTTCACAACCATGTCGGCTTCCTCCTCTGTACGGTCTCATGGCGCGCGGTTCCCGCGCGGTTCACGTCACCATGCTCGGATACAACCGTGCGGCGAGCCCGACGAAGACGGCGACGCCCAGCAGCAGCACGCTGAAGTCGACCCCGAGGCCGAGGGTGCTGACGCCGCCCGTGACCATGAGCGCCCGGAGGGCGTCCACCTGGTACGTGAGCGGGTTGATCGCAGAGAGCGTGCGCAGCCAGCCCGGCATCAGGCTGATCGGATAGATCGCGTTGCTGGCGAAGAACAGCGGCATCGTCAGGATCTGCCCGATGCCCATGAACCGTTCGCGCGTCTTGACGAGGCAGGCCATGACGACCGAGAACATGGAGAAGAGCGCGGACCCCATGATGATCAGCACGAGCACGCCGATCACGTTCATGGGGTGGAAGTTCACGTCGATGCGCATCAGCACGGCGAGGACGTAGACGATGACAGCCTGCGAGAGGGCGCGGACGCCCGCCGACAGCGCCTTGCCCAGAACCAGCGCGGTCCGGGTCGCGGGGCTGACGAGCAGCTTGTGGAGAATGCCGAGATCGCGTTCCCAGATGGTGGCGATGCCGTAGAAGATTGCGATGAACAACACGCTCTGCGCCAGGATGCCGGGGGCCATGAAGTCCAGATAGGTGAGGCGCCCGGTGGGGACGCCTCGCAGCCGGGCCATGACCTGGCCGAACACCACCAGCCACAGCGTCGGCTGAATGGCCCGACTCAGCAGTTCGAGCGGGTCGTGACGGAGCTTCCGGATCTCAGCCCCGGCCACCGCGGACACGTGGCGGAGAAACGTGAGGGCCGCCGGAGGTTCAGGAAAGGCGTCGGGCGGTGCGGCGGGCACGTAGAACGTCACGGAAGTTCCCCCCTTCTTCGAGCTTGGCGCCGGTGAAGTGAATGAACACGTCGTTCAGGCTCGCGGCGAGACCCACCCGGGCCTTCAGGGCGGCGGGGGAGCCGACGGTTACGACCTGGCCGTGATGCATGACCGCCACCCGGTCGCAGTGCTGGTCGGCTTCTTCCATGTTGTGCGTGGTGACGAGCAGCGTCATTCCGAGGCGTTGTCGGAGCTCATGGAGGTGCTCCCAGACCGCCATGTGGGCGACGGGATCGAGCCCCACGGTCGGTTCGTCCGCGAAGAGCACCGTCGGGCGATGCAAGGTGGCTTGCGCGATTTCGAGGCTTCGCACCATGCCCCCCGAATAGCGGTTCACCTGGTCGTTCGCGGCGTCCTCCAGCCCGACCATCGCGAGGGCTTCTCGGATGCGCTCGGCCAGGCGGTGGTGGGGGATGTCGTAGAGCTGAGCGGAGAGAAGAAGATTCTCGTACCCGGTCAGCGTGCCGTCGGCCGAGAGCAGCTGCGGCACGTAGCCGATCCGGCGGCGCACGAGAGACGGTTGAGCGGCCACGTCGAATCCGGCGACCCAGGCATGGCCCGAGGTGGGGGGCAGCAGCGTCGTCAGCATCTTGATCATGGTGCTCTTTCCGGCCCCGTTCGGCCCGATGAGCCCGAAGATTTCGCCGTGCTGCACCTCAATGGATACCGCGTCGACGGCGGTGAACGTGCCGAAGCGTCGTGTGAGGTCGCGGGTGCGAACGGCCGGCTCGGGAGCCCTGGCGCCGTCGGTGACAGGCGTGACGGCACCGGGGCCGTCTTGCGCAGAACGTACGTCTCCCGTCACCGTGAGGACCGTCCTTTCCTCATCCGACCCGCATGTTGACCGTCGTCGTCCCTACCTATCTGAATACGCCCGCCGGCCGCGCGGATCAATCCGGCATACACCCGATCGGCGTGTTCCGGGTGCGTGCACGACGATCCGCCGCGTTCAGGGCTCGGAGCGCCCCGCGACGATGCGCCGGAGTGCCGGCGCAATGATGAGGGCGAGGACGAGCCCGCCAAGCACCTGAGCGATGTTGCCCGGCACCTCCGACCCGGCGGCGCCCACGCCCAGGTGCAGCAGGTACGCTTCCGCGATGAAGTACCCCGCGACCATTTCGGCTCCCCCGACGCAGATCGCGACGATCGGCACGACGGCACCGAGGTACGGGCGCCCGGCGTCCCCGGAGCCGCGCCACGACCCCAGGGCCCCGACGAGGAACCCCTCGAGTCCCTTGATGATCAACGTGAAGGGAGCGAACACCGCGTACCCGCCGAGAAAGTCGGCCAGGGCAGAGCCGATTCCACCGACGGCCGCTCCGTACGTCCTGCCGAACAGCAGTGCCGTGATGTAGATCACCGCGTCGCCCATGTTGATGTAGCCGCCGGTTTTCGGGACGGGAATCCGCACGGCCATGGTCGCCGCCGCGGCGAGGGCGATCAGGAGCGCCATCCGGGTCACGTGCCCGGTTCGCGTCACCGCGCCACCTCCGCGAGCGTGCCGGCTGTCCGTCGGGATGTCATCGCGCCCCCTCGTCCCCCGCCGGCCTCCTGGATGCCATCCTCCGCCGCGCGCATCGGCGGCCCGGCACCCAACCTTTGCGGCGAAGCCCAACCAGTCGGTGTCAGCTTTCGCCGTGCGGATCGCCGTCCCTGGTCGTGCGCTCGGCCCGCCGCACCGCCGCGAGCGCCCCGAGCGGCAGAATCGGGCTCGGACCTGATGGCGTCGGAATTTGCGAGCGTCCTATAGTGAATAGGCAGGGGTGTATCGCGCCCCTGCGCGCTGAGTTGCACGCAGAGGAGGCTGCTCATGGCGATGCCGCGGATCTACATCACGCGCCCCCTGCCGGGGCCGGCGATGAAGCTCTTGGAGGGCAAGGTGGAGTATCGGATGTGGGAGCGGGAGGATCAGCCCGTCCCGCGAGAGACGCTCCTGAGCGAGCTCGCGGACGTGGATGGAGTCATCTGCCTGCTCACCGAGAAGATGGACGCTGAGGCGATCGAGCGGGCCCGCCGGTGCCGGGTGATCGCGCAGGTCGCCGTTGGCTACGACAACATCGACGTCGGCGCGGCGACGAAGCGGGGCATCCTGGTCACGAACACGCCAGAGGTGCTCACGGAGACGACTGCGGACATGGCGTGGGCGCTCCTGATGGCGGCCGCCCGGCGGGTCGTTGAAGGCGACAAGTTCACGCGGTCGGGTCGATGGAAGACATGGGAGATCATGGGGTTGACCGGTCAGGATGTGCACGGCGCTACGCTCGGAATCATCGGTCTCGGGCGGATCGGTTCCGCGGTGGCGCGCCGGAGCCGCGGGTTTAACATGACGCTCCTGTACCATGATCCGAGGCGGAACGAAGGGCTCGAGCGGGAACTGGGGGCGACATACCTGCCGTTTGACGACGTGCTTCGCCGGAGTGACTTCGTCGTGCTCACCACCAGCCTGACCCCGCAGACGCGGCATCTGATCGGGGAACGGGAGCTTGGGCTGATGAAGCCGACCGCCGTGATCGTCAATATCTCGCGGGGACCGATCATCGATCAGCAGGCCCTGTACCGCGCCCTCGTCGACAAGACGATCTGGGCCGCGGGGTTGGACGTGCTCGAAAGCGAGCCGCCGTCGGCGAACGAGCCGCTCCTCCGACTGGACAACATTGTGCTGCCGCCGCACCTGGGGAGCGCGAGCATCGCCACGCGCATCAAGATGGCCGTACTCGCGGCGGAGAACTGCCTCGCCGGCGTCACCGGCAAGCGGCCGCCGAGCCTGGTCAATCCCGAGGCGCTGGACCGACGGTAGCGCACCACCTGGCAACGACCGGCGGTTCCCGGGGCACCACCCGAACGAGTGTCGAGGCCGGGTGGACACGATTGCGGCGTAAGCCTCGAGGAGAGGGCGCCCCGGATGGGGTACCCCCCGTCCCGTTGTGACGGGTGGGATCGGTGCCGCTCGGTGGCGCGCACCGGGGTCGGACCGATGCGCCGATCCGGCGCAGACGGCTGGGTGGGACTGCGATCGCGCTCGAGTTGCTCGCCTCGCGCCGTCTATGGGGCGAGCGCAATACTTCATGTCCGTGTCGCGGGTGGAGGGTCCTGCGGGGCGGTCTCGACGAGGAATAGGCCCGATGCCCGATGGTGTGGGGCCGCCCTGCAATGGTACGGTGAGGTTGGAAACGGACCTTGAGGGCAGTCGCACGCGGCTGCGGAATGAGTGAGCGCGGACGCGGGGTGACGCACCGGGGAGGTGAGCGAAATGACAGGGATCGGTCCGACACTGGCGCGATCTTCGCCTGGGGCAGGATGCCTCCAGCGCTTGAAGGAGTATTTCGAGAAGGCAGGGGTGGCCTATGAGGTGAGTCATCACCCGCCTCGATGCACCGCGCAGGACTTGGCCAAGGTGGAGCACGTGCCGGGGCGGCTCGTTGCCAAGGTCGTGATGGTTGTGGCGGATGGGAAGCTTGTGATGGTCGTCGCCCCTGCAACGACGCACGTCAACCTGGCGTGGATTCGGGAAGCCATCAGGGCGTGGGATGTTCGCCTGGCAGACGAACGAGAGTTTGCCCACGTCTTTCCCGACTGCGAAGTCGGAGCGATGCCTCCGCTCGGGAACCTGTACGGCGTGCCGATCCTCGTCGACAGCGCGCTGGCGCGCGATCCGGTGATCCTGTTCAACGCGGGGCGTCACGACACGATGATCACGATGACGTACTCCGATTTCGCTCAACTGGTGCGGGCACGGACCGGAATCGTTGCGGGCGTGGGTTCGCCCGCGTAGGAGGTGTTCGCCTGCGCGGTCGTCGATCGGGTGCGCCGCCCCGTACCCGTGATCTGACTGACCGGGTCGCGCGGGGGCGCCCGGCGAGGGCGGGCCGAAGGCGCTCATCGCGGTCGGAAGACGGGTGTTGAGAGGCCTGCCTTCTGATCCGTGAGCGACTATCAAAGCGCTGGGAGCGCCAGCGCGAACGCCAATCGTCGGGGTGTCACTCACCTCTGCGGAGCGTTGCCCGACGGCGGGTGGCCGGTGCTGAGGCTCATTCTGCTCGGCGACGTGATGCTGGGGCGGCTTGTCAACCGACAGGTGGCCGCCACGTCGCCCCTGTATCCGTGGGGAGATACCCTGCCTGTGCTGCGAGCCGCGGATGCGGTGGTCCTCAATCTGGAGTGCGTGCTTGCGGACCGCGGCGAGCCCTGGCCTGAAAAGGCGTTCACATTTCGTGCCGATTCCAGGACCGTTGCCGTCCTCACCGGGGCCGGCGTGACGGCTGTCTCTTTGGCCAACAACCACTCGCTCGATTTCGGGCGCGATGCCCTCGAGGACTGCATCGCCACGCTGGGGCGGCACCAGATCCAGCCAGCAGGGGCGGGGAGGTCTGCGGACTCGGTCTGGCGGCCCGCGACATTCTCTGCCGCCGGCGTTCGCGTAGCCGTTCTGGCCGTTACCGATAACATGCCGGAGTGGGAGGCCCATGCCGACGCCCCGGGCGTCTGTTACGTGCCGCTGGTCTCGACCGACCCGCGATTCAACCAGCTGTTGAATGCGATTGAAGAAGTGCGGGCGTACCATGACCTCGTCGTCGTGTCCGCCCACTGGGGTCCGAACTGGGGATATACACCGCCGCCGGACCACGTGGAAGCCGCCCACCGGTTTGTCGACCGGGGAGCCGATGTCGTGTTCGGCCACAGTCCGCATGTCTTTCGCGGAGTGGCGCTCCATCGAGGCAAGCCGATTCTGTTCAGTTGCGGAGACTACGTCGATGATTATGCGGTCGACGACGTCGAGCGGAACGACGAGTCGTTCGTCTGGCGCGTAGAGGTCGAGGATCGCAGGTTGTATCGCCTCACATTGATCCCGACCGTGATCCGGGCGTGTCAGGCCGGGCTCGCGCAGGGGGCGGATCGGGCGCGGATCGTTCAGCGGATGCGCGGCCTATGTGCCGCTCTGCGAACTGAGACGGCCGAGACGCCGGAGGGCATCATGATCGGCATCGGCGGATGACCGGACCGTTCCTCGTTGAGCCAATTCGCACGCCGGATTCCTTGAGGTCGGTCGTCCCGCCGCGGTGGGCGGATCGGCCAACGAATGCAGACGACAGGCCGTCTCGATCGGAAAGCCGGTCTGTGAGACGACTCACCGCCCCGATGGGCGTCGCCCGTTCGGTCCTGGCGAGAACCCGGGATGAGCCATGTGGATGGGGGCGTTGGTCGGGGACTCCGTTCCGATGGTGGGTGATCGGCGCCGGATGGAGCGGGTCGTCAGTTCGAAGGCGCTCTCGCCCGTGAGCAAACACAGTCCGTAGAAGCCCATGGGCAGGCGCACGGCGATGAGCTCTCCGGCGATCTGGAGGGCGCCGAGCTCAGCCGTCCACTCGTCAGCGACGACGTCGAATGGGACATCGGGAGCGTGCCGGAAGCGCCCAAGGCAAGACTCGCAGTAGTAGCGTCCTGGACCGACATAGTGTAAGGCGACCTCCGAGCCACACCGCGCGCATCGGCGGCGCCTGGAGGGCGCGGGCGAATCGGTAGGCTGACGGTTCGAGAATCCCAACATCACGCCATCTCCCATCGAGCAAGCGACACCCTCATGATACGTCCCTGTGGAAGGAGCGCGTATCGGGCGTAGAATTGATCCTCGGCACCCGTCTCGCGGGAAGGGTGGGCTGAAGGATTCTCGATTCGCTGAGCAACGTTGACACGGGGCCGTTCAGCGGGGGTGCGCCTCCGCGACGTTCAGCGCGTCAGGCCCGCGGGGCGGGGGACCGGCGGTGTCGAGGTCCGCCGCCTCCGCGCCCGTGAAGACCCGAGAACGGGTGACGAAGCGCACGCCTTCCGGGATTTCCAGTGAGAAGCTGTCGCCGCCGGCCGGTCCGATATCGATGATCAGTTGTGTGTGCGCCCAGGTCTCGAACTGGGCTCCGCCGATGTAGAAGGGGCACGCCTCAACGACGCCGAGCAGGACGTCGCCGGCGCCCACGCGGAACTGGTCACGGCGGAAGCACATGGGCGCGCTGCCATCGCAACACCCGCCGGATTGGTGGAACATGAGCGGGCCGTACTGCTCCTGGAGGCGGCGGACCAGTGCCGCGGCCTTCGGGCTGATGACGACACGGGCAGGCATCGGAACCTCCGGACGGCCGGAAATCGAAGGAGCACGTGCCTTCCCGAGCCGTATAGTACCCGTGACCATGCTAAGTTCGCAGATCGGCGGCGACTATCGGGCGGACGGAGTATTTCACACGACTGCCCCGCGCGAAGGGTCGTCGACCACCGCTGCCAGCCGCGCGGGAACGGACGGGTCGTAGTGAGGAGCGGCCACGCATGCACGATCTGAGTGCGTTCACCCCGGCGGAGCGGCGGATTATTCGCGCGCACCGGACTCCCCGGCAAGTGCAGGGGTTTCTCCGGTCGCTCCCCTACAACTGGGAGCACGGCGGCAAGACGCTGCGCACGTTCCGGGGCGTCGTCCGGCACGGGGAAGCGAACTGCATCGAGGCCGTGCTGACCGCGGCGACGGTGCTCGAGCTGCGCGGGTACCCGCCGTTCGTCCTGGACCTGGAGTCGCAAGACGAACTCGACCACGAGGTGTTCCTGTTCCAGCAAGCGGGGCGGTGGGGCGCGGTCGCGCGGTCCCGGGACTTGGGGCTCCACGGACGGAAGCCGGTCTTCCGCACCATCGGTGAACTGGTCATGAGCTACGTCGATCCCTACGTGGATGGATCCGGGCGCATCGTCGGGTACGGCCTCGGCCGCCTCGACGAACTGGTCCGAGGCGACTGGCGCCTGAGCGAGCGCAACGTCTGGGAGGTCGAGCGCGCGTTGATCCGGATGCCGCACCGCCGCCTGCACACATCCGATCGGCGGTATCAGCACATGCTGAGACAGTATCGAGCCTTTCGGGCCCGCCATTGGCCCTTTACGGCTCGGGCGCTGCGCGAACTGTACGGCCCTCCGACGGCCGCGTGGTGGTGATCGGCGCGCCCGCGGCGCTCTTGCGACCGCGCCTACGAACGCGGCTGTTCGCCTCGCGCCATCATCTCATAGGCGCTCACGACCTCGAGCAGCGCGTTCGTGATCGTGTTTCGTCGCGCGCGGTTGTAGGCGAGTGTGAGGCGATCGACGAGCTTGCCGGCGTTGTCCACGGCGAGCCGCATCGTGTAGATCCTCGCCAGTTGCTCGCTGATCGCTGATTCCAGCACCGCCTGGTACAGGCCGACAAGCAGGTGCTCGGTCAGCAGGTGCGTGAGGAGCGTCGGCGTGTCCGTGGCCGGCTTGACGACGACCCTCGGGCGGGACGAGGTGTCGCTTCGGACGTCCGGGGGAAGGAGCAGCCGAGTCGTCGGCGCGTACTGGAACCGCTGCACCGGGGCGTTGTGCACGACGAGCAAGCGTCCGAACGCGCCCTGCTCCACCAGGCCGACGAGGTCCAAGGCCATCTCCTGTACATCGACGTAGGCCGGAATGGCCAGGGAGGGGAGGGACCGGCTGTAGAGTAGCGGCGCTCCCGCCCCCGCAAGCAGCCGGATCCCGCGTGTCCCCAGGCAGAGGTAACGCACGGTCCGCCCTTCTCCCGCGAGCGTTCGCGCGTACTCCAGCCCGTAGGCCACGAGCCGCTTGTTGAAGGGGCCAACCAGCCCGCGCTCCGCCGTGACGAGGAGCAGGGCGATCGGTGACGACGCCGAGCGGCCGCCGAGAAACGCCTCACGCTGCGCCTCGTCCAACGATAGCAGCACGCGTTCAAACATATCTCGCACCTGGGTGCTGTAGCGGCGCAACGGGAGCGCGCCGCGTTCGGCTCGGCGCCACGCGATCTCGGCGACGGACCGAACAGCTTCCAGGATCGGCACCAGACGCTGAATGCCTTGGCGGTGCGCTCGGAGTGTCTCGAGGTTCTCCATCAGCCCCCGGGTCTCCCGAGCCGGTCCTTGGCCGCTTCGGCCCAACGGCGGAGATCGCGGGCGAGTTCGGGCCCGATGGAGGGCGCCGCGACGACCTCTGGACCCAGGTGGGCAAATTCCGCGGTGAGCGCGACCAACTGGCGCTCGAATTCCGGGACGAGCTTCGCCGCCACGTCGTCCAACAGCCCGGACTTCAACGCCCACAGTTCCGCGACTTGTACCGCGAGCGGCACCACCTGTCGCTCCGACTGCCCGAGCACACGGGTCAGTCGCTCTCCCCGCGCGATCTGCGCCCTGGTCGCTTCGTCCAGGATGGCGCCGAATCGCGCGAAGCCCCTGACCTCCTCATACTGCGCGATTTCCAGCCGGAGATTTGCCGCCGCATCGCGCATGGCGCCGGGCTGCGCGTCCCGGCCCACACGCGAGACCGACCGCCCGATGTCGATGGCCGGCAACTGGGCCTGGGTGAACAGCGCGGTGTCCAGGTACAGTTGGCCGTCCGTCATGGAGATGAGGTTCGTGGAAATGAAGCTCGCGATGTCGCCCTGCTGCGTCTCGATGATCGGGAGCGCGGTCACAGAGCCCCCGCCACGCGACTCGCTGAGCTTGAACGCCCGCTCCATCAGCCGGGCGTGGGCCGAGAACACGTCGCCCGGATAGGCTTCCCGCCCGGGCGGTCGACGCAAGATCAGGGACAAGCTTCGGTAGGCTTCCGCGTGGCGGGACAGATCATCGTACACGATCAGGGCGTGCCCGCCGCGATACGCGAACCATTCTGCCAGGGTGCATCCCGCGTACGGGGCGAGGTACACGAGGGACACGGGGTCTCCCGCATCCGCCACGATGACCACGCTGTGTGACAGGGCGCCGTATTTCCGGAACTCCTCGACGAGCTCGACCACCGAGGCCCGCTTGTGGCCCACGCTCACGTAGATGCAGACGACACCGCTGTCGCGCTGATTGATGATCGTGTCGATGGCGAGGCCGCTCTTTCCCGTTTCGCGGTCGCCCAGGATCAGTTCTCGTTGGCCGAGACCGATCGGGATGGCCGCGTCGATGGCCTTGATCCCGGTGAACAGCGCCTCGCGGATCGGCTGTCGGTCCAGCGGCCCGGGCGCTTCTTGCTCCATCTCTCTCGATTCGGTGGCGAGGATCGGCCCCAGGCCGTCGAGGGGCCGGCCCAGCGCGTCCACCACCCGTCCGAGCAGGGATTCCCCCACGGGCATCGCGGGCGTGCGGCCCGTCCGAAACACGGGAGAACCCGCCGTGACGCCTTCCTCCGCGCCGTAGAGCACGCATGCCGTGATGTCGCGATCGAGATCGAACACCTGGCCCAGCTCGCCGTTTGCGAACACGACGATCTCGTCCGCGGTCGCGCCGCCCAGACCTTCGACGAACGCCACGCTGTCGCCGACCCGCTGCACGCGGCCGATGTCCTCGACGCGCGGCCGGAAATCCACGTCGAGTGTCCGCGCCTCCAGGTCTGCGAGCACCTTCGCGACATCACGCTCCCAGTCCATCGCTCACATCTCCTAGTGCGATGCGTCCTTGTGCTCGAGTTCGGTGAGGATACGGTTCAAGCTCAGGTCCACGACGACGTCTTCCACGACGATCCGAGCGCCGGCGCGGAGCGACGGGTCCACGCGGACGACGATCTCCACGCGGCGGTCGGTCACGCCGAGCAGGCGCGCGATCGCCTCGCGGATCCGCTCCGTCAACTCGGGAGAGGGGGGGTACGCCACCTCGACCGTCATCGCGCCGTTCGAACGCGAGACCGCCCGGTGGAGCAGGTCCCGCTGGATCCCCTCAGGCGCGAGGGTTCCCGTGAGCAGTTGCTCGATGAGGGCGCGATGCACCGGGGGCCCGGCGGCCTGCTGAATGAGGCTGCCGGCCATCGCGACGGCCGTCTTCCGGACTGTGTCCTCGAGACGTTCCCGGACGGCCCGCTCCTGCTCTTCGATCCGCTGGTGCGCCTCCTCCGCGTAGCGCGCGGCTTCCTGTTTGGTCTGGTCCAGCAGGCGCTGGCGCGTCTGGGTTGCTTCGGCCTGAGCGCGGGTGAGCAGGGCCTCCGCGTTGGCCCGAGCCTGCACGGCCTCCTCGGCCAGTTGCGCACGTTCGGCGTCGGCGCGACGGGCGCGCTCCTCGGCATCCCGTAGCCGCGCGGCGATGTCGTCTTCCCGTCGCCGCATGGTCTGCAGCAGCGGCCGGTAGAGGAACCACGTCAACACGGCCAAGAGGATGAAGAAGTTCACGATCTGGAACACGATGGTGGAGAACTGGAAGTGTAGCACGTGCTACCGACGGAACATCTGGTCGACCAACGGATTGGCGAAGAGAAGGATCAGCGCGACGATGAGCGCGTAGAGCGCGAGGGACTCCAGAAGCGCGAGGCTGACGAACAGCGTGGTGGAAATCTGGTCGCCGGCCCCCGGCTGTTCGGCGATCGACTCCAGCGCGGCGCCGGTCACTCGCCCCTGGCCGAGCGAGCTTCCCATCGTCCCCAGCGTGATGGCGAGGGCCGCCGCCGCGGCCGAGCCGGCAAGCAGCCAGATGGCCAGGCCGCCGCGGGCGACCGCCGCCGGTACGAGGCCGGCCAGCGGGTTCGCGAAGAGAAGGATCAGCGCCACGATCAGGACGTAGAGCGCCTGCGACTCGATCATCGCGAGCCCGACGAACAGATTGCGGGTGATGACCGGCGCGGCCGCGGGTTGCCTGGCGATGGCCTCGATGGCCCGAGAGGCAGCCCGCGCCTGTCCGAGAGCGGGTAGGATCACGCCTGCGCCGATTGCCACGCCGGCGGCGCCCATGCTGATGAGGGCAAACAGATCCGGAGACATCCTAGAGCTCCCCCCCCGCGCGCACCGCCCCGCCGATGTAGACGATCGTCAGGACGGTGAAAATGTACGCCTGCAGAACGCTGATGAACATCCCGAAAACTTCGAGGACCGCCGGCACCACGAGCGGCAGAATCAGCAGCAGGATCGCTACGATGATTTGGTGCGAAACCATGTTGCCGAAGAGTCGGATCGCGAGCGAGAACGTCCGCGTCAGGTTGGACAGGATATTGATGGGCAACAACAGCGGCACCGGCTGCGTGAACCTCCGAAAGTAGCCCAACACGCCCGCTTCTCGCATGCCGTAGTAGTGCACCGAGCAGAAGACGATGATCGCGAGCGCGGCCGGCGTATTCACGTCCGCGGTCGGCGCCTCGACCGCCGGGAGCGCGCTCATGAGGTTGGCGACCAGGATGAAGAGGCCGAGGGTGGCGACGAGCGGCAGGTACCTCCGTCCGTCGCCAACCACCTCGTCCAGCAGCCCTTCCACCCCCCGAACGCCCCACTCGGCCACCGCCTGCCAGCGACTGGGCCGAGCCCGGATGGTCCTGCCGGCGAGGACGGCCAGCACGGACAGCACGGCGACCATCCCCGTCGTGGACACCACGGTCGTCGTGACCGGTACGCCGGCGATCCACAGGACGACGCGTCGTTCCAACTCCACCGCTACCGACTCCTTTCGACGGCGGCAAGGGCCACGACCGCCTTGGTCCCGAGCCAGTACCCGAGGGCCCCCGCGCACGCGGCACCGGCGCCGCAATACCGGAGTGTGAGGAGGCCGGCGAGCGCCGCCAGTACTCGCAGTCCGGCGCTCGCCCCGACGAAGGCGAGCGGTGACCCCCACACGGTCAGCAGCCCGACGGCGAGACGGCGGAACGCCAGCGCGTGCAGCGTGCCCGCGCCCAGGCCGGCCGCGACGAACACCACGAGGCTATTCACGGCGGCTCCCGGTCAACACCCGGCGCAACGCCAGGTAGACGTCGAGGCCGGCGACCGCGATGCCGGCGCCAAGGAGCGAGAGCGTCCAGACCGCTCCGGACCCCAGGCGGACGTCGAGATACCGGCCAAGGAGCACACCGGCGGCGATCGGCAGCGCGATGAGCCAGCCCAGCGTCGTCAGCTCGATCATCGCCTGCCAGAAGGCCGGCCGGCGTCCTCGGCGCGCGTCAGGCATCGCGCCGCCGTCGGGCGTGGAAGGTACGCGCCAGCTGTCGGTAGACCTGGTTGAAGTGCTTTTCCGCTTCTTGCTCCAACGCTGCGAGTCGTTTGACTTCATCGCTGATCTCCCGTTCCAGCGCGTCCATATCTCTGTCGAGCGCGGCCGCGCCGGTCAGGAGCGTGACCACGCCGTCGGCCACGGTGAGCGTGCCACCGAGCGTCGCGAGCAGCCGGTCGCGGTCCCCGACGCGAGCCACGACCGCCCCGGCCAGGACGCGGGCGTGGAAGGGGGCGTGTCCCGGGAGCACGCCGTACCATCCGTCCGCGAACGGCGCGATCACCGAGTCCACCGCGTCGTCAAACACCGTGGCCAGTGGGGTCAGCACGACCAGGCGCAACGTGCTCACCCGCCGTCGCGCACGTCCGCGCCCGCCGCGTCCGCGAGGCGTGTCGCGTTCCGCAAGGCTTCGTCGATGGTGCCGACCATGTAGAAGGCCTGCTCGGGCAGTTCGTCGCACGCGCCGGAGAGAATGTGCTGAAAACCCTTCACCGTCTCGTCGAGCGGCACGAACACGCCGGGAACGCCAGTGAAGTGCTGCGTCGCAAACAGGGGTTGCGTCAGGAACCGTTGTAGCCGCCTGGCGCGCAACGCCACCTGGCGTTCTTCGTCCGACAGTTCCTCGATGCCCAGGATCGCGATGATGTCGCGCAGTTCCTCGTACTTGGCCAAGACCTCCCGGGTCTGCCGCGCCGTCTCGTAGTGCGCGGCACTGACAAAGCGAGGGGTGAGTAGTCGGGAAAACGTCGCGAGCGCGTCGATGGCAGGGTAGAGTCCTTCGCTCGCCACGGATCTCGACAGCACGGTGACCGCGTCCAGATGGCTGAAGGCCGTTGCCGCTGCCGGATCGGTCAGGTCGTCCGCGGGTACGTAGATCGCCTGGATGCTGGTCACCGACCCGCCCGTCGTGTTCGCGATCCGTTCCTGCAGCGCGCCCATCTCGTGGGGAAGCGTCGGTTGATACCCAACCGTCGATGGGATTCGCCCCAGCGACGTGCTGAGCTCCATCCCGGCCTGCGCGAACCGATAGACGTTGTCGATGAAGATCATGACATCCTTGTGCGCGGTGTCCCGGAAGTACTCGGCGATCGTCAGCGCGGTGAACCCGACGCGAAACCTGGCCCCTGCGGATTCGTTCATCTGGCCGAACACGAGGACCGCCCGGTCGAGCACCCCGGCCTCTCGCATCTGGAGATACAGCTCGTTGGCCTCCCGGGTTCGTTCGCCGATGCCGGCAAATACGGCGATCCCCTGATATTCTCTGACCGTGCGCTGCATCAACTCGATGATCAAGACGGTCTTGCCCAACCCGGCGCCGCCGAACAGCCCCGCCTTGCCGCCTCGCGGGAGGGGGGCCAGGAGGTCGAGGGCCTTGATCCCCGTGACGAACGGCGTGGTCGCCGACGCCTCCTCAACCAGCGTCGGCGGGGTGCCGTGGATGGACCGCCGCTCCTGCACGTTTTCGAGGGGCGGTCCCCCGTCCACGGGGTCGCCCAGAACGTTGACGGCGCGGCCCAGCACGACGTTGCCGACCGGCACCAGTACCGGCTGTCCCGTGCCGTTGACGGGAAGCCCCCGGCGGATTCCGGTGGGCGCTGCCAGGCTGACGCCCCTGACCGTCGTCAGGCCCAAATGGGCGTGTACCTCGACGGTGAGGGGAGGGGACGGAGGGCGCTCGACCACCAGGGCGGTGCCGATCGCGGGAAGACGCCCGGACGGAAAGTCGACATCGAGCACTACACCGTGCACGGCGGCGACGCGGCCGGACGGTTGAGGTGCGCCGGGGTCAGATGGCGTCATTGGGCGCATCACTTCGCGAGAGCCTCACGCCGCCGCGTTCGCCTTGCGGCGGCCACGGCATTCGATCACGTACGCCAATTCTACCACGACCGATCACGCCGAACGACGCGTGGCAAGAGACACTGGATCCCGGCACACGCCGGCGCCGCGGGGCCTGATCCACCACCCCGCGGCGCGCCGTTGCGGTGCCTTCTCGCCTAGAAGAATCCCATCGCCTTCGGGCTGTAGCTAACGAGCAGGTTCTTGGTCTGCTGATAGTGCTCCAGAATCATCTTGTGCGTCTCCCGGCCAAACCCGGAGTGCTTGTACCCGCCGAACGCCGCATGGGCGGGGTACACATGGTAGCAGTTGGTCCAGACGCGGCCGGCCTTGATTTCGCGCCCGACGCGGTACGCGTCCGTGCCGTTGCGCGACCACACGCCAGCCCCGAGGCCGTAGAGCGTGTCGTTGCCGATCGCGATCGCCTCGTCCACCGTCTTGAAGGTGGTCACCGACAGCACCGGACCGAAGATCTCCTCCTGGAAGACGCGCATTTTGTTGTGTCCGACGAACACCGTCGGCTTCACATAGTAGCCGTTGTCGAGGTCGCCGCCCGGGTAGGCACGTTCGCCGCCGGTCACGCAGCGAGCGCCTTCCTGCTTCCCAACGTCGATGTAGCGCAGGATCTTTTCGAGCTGGTCCTTGGAGTTCTGGGCGCCGACCATGGTCGCGGGGTCGAGCGGGTTGCCCAGCGTCATCTTGGCGACCCGAGGCACGGCGCGCTCCATGAACTTGTCGAAGATCGCCTCCTGGATCAGGGCCCGCGACGGGCAGGTGCAGACTTCGCCCTTGTTAAACGCGAACAGCGCGAAGCCTTCCAGCGCCTTGTCGAGGAACTCGTCGTCGGCGTCCATCACGTCGGCCAGGAAGATGTTCGGCGACTTCCCGCCGAGCTCCAATGTCATCGGAATCAGGTTCTCGGAGGCGTACTGCATGATCAGCCGGCCCGTGGTCGTCTCGCCGGTGAACGCCACCTTGGCGATCCGGGGGCTCGACGCGAGCGGCGCGCCGACCTCGGACCCATAGCCGTTGACGACGTTCAGCACGCCGGGCGGAAGCAGGTCGCCGATCATGCCCATCAGCAGCGCCAGGCTCAGCGGTGTTTGCGAGGCGGGTTTGATCACGACACAGTTGCCGGCAACCAGGGCCGGAGCCAGCTTCCACGCCGCCATCAGGAGTGGGAAGTTCCACGGGATGATCTGGCCGACCACGCCCAACGGCTCGCGGAAGTGGTAGGCGACGGTGTCGTTGTCGAGTTCGGCCAGCGTGCCTTCCTCGGCACGGATGCAGCTGGCGAAGTACCGGAAGTGATCGGCCGCCAGGGGCACGTCGGCGGCGCGGGTCTCCCGGATCGGCTTGCCGTTATCGATCGTCTCGGCGAGAGCAAGGACCTCGAGCCCTGCGTCGATGCGATCCGCAATCTTGTTCATGATCTGGGCTCGAACGGCCGGAGCCGTACGCCCCCAGGAATCCTTCGCGACGTGCGCGGCGTCGAGCGCGAGCTCAACATCCTCGGCGGTCGACCGCGCCACCTCACAGAGGGGCGTTCCGTTGATCGGGCTCGTGTCGGTGAAGTATTGCCCTTGTACCGGCGCCCTCCATCGGCCGCCGATGAAATTGTCGTAACGCGCCTGCAGCTTGAGCTGAGCGCGAACCGGATCGAGGATGTTTCGCGGAACGGTCTGCATCGACATGATTACGTTCCTCCTTTCACCATCGGGGGCAAACACGAGGAATGGGACCGATCCTTGGCCCTCATTCAACGTACGCTCACGGACCGATACTGGGTATCCGGCGGCGAGAGTATTTCGCACAGACGCGCCTCGGAGGAACGTCGGGATCTGTGTGGGAGCGGCTCTGGGGCCGCACGGCTGCCGGCGCTAGGTGCTGGCTGTCGCGACGACGGCACGATCCCGAGTCGCCGTGGCCGTCGCGGGCGCCGGTGTGTTCGACGGCAGGGGCTGACCCGCGATGAGCGCATCGAGCTCGTCGCTCTCGAGCGACTCCCGCTCCAGCAGTGCCTTGGCGATCCGCTCCAGCAGGTCGTGGCGGGCGAAGAGTAGCTGCCGGGCCTGGCTGTAGCACTCGTCGATGATGCGGCGGACCTCCTTGTCGATCTCGTAGGCGATCTCGTCCGAGTAGTTCCGGCTCTCCACGAGGTCCCGCCCCAGGAACACCGGCCCGTGCTTCGTCCCCAGCGTCAGCGGCCCGAGCTTGTCCGACATCCCGAACTCGGTCACCATCTTCCGCGCCAGCTCGGTCGCCTTCTCGAAGTCGTTGGCCGCCCCGGTCGTGATCTCCCCGAACGTGACCTCCTCCGCCACCCGGCCGCCCAGCATCGCCGTGATGTTCGCCAGGATCTCCCCCCGCGTCAGCGTGTACTTCTCCTCCTGCGGCAGCGGGATCACGTACCCCAGCGCCATCCCCCGCGGCAGGATCGTCACCTTGTGCGGCGGGTTCGCCTGCGGCACCAGCTTGCCCAATAGCGCGTGCCCGCCCTCGTGGTACGCCGTCAGCTCCCGCTCCTTCGGCCCCAGGATCCGGCTCTTCCGCTGCGGCCCCGCGATCACCCGCTCGATCGCCTCGTCGAACTCCGCCTTCCCCAGTCGCTTCTTGTTCCGCCGCGCCGCCAACAGCGCCGCCTCGTTCACCATGTTCGCCAGATCCGCCCCGCTGAACCCCGGCGTCCGCCGCGCCAGCACGTCCAGGTTCACGTCTTCCCCGATCGGCTTCCCCCGCGCGTGCACGTCCAGGATCGCCCGCCGCCCCTTCGCGTCCGGGTTGTCCACCACGATCCGCCGGTCGAACCGCCCCGGCCGCAAGAGCGCCGGGTCCAGAATGTCCGGCCGGTTCGTCGCGGCGATCACGATGATCCCCGAGTTCGGGTCGAACCCGTCCATCTCCACCAACAGTTGGTTCAGCGTCTGCTCCCGCTCGTCGTGCCCGCCGCCGAGCCCGGCGCCCCGCTGCCGCCCCACCGCATCGATCTCGTCGATGAACACCAGGCACGGCGCCGACTTCTTCGCCTGATCGAACAGATCGCGCACCCGGCTCGCCCCGACCCCGACGAACATCTCCACGAACTCGCTGCCCGAGATCGAGAAGAACGGCACCCCCGCCTCGCCCGCGATCGCCTTCGCCAGCAGCGTCTTCCCGCTCCCCGGCGGGCCGACCAGCAGCACCCCCCGCGGGATCTTCGCCCCCAGCGCCTGGAACTTCTTCGGATGCCGCAGGAACTCGATGATCTCCTCGAGCTCCTCCTTCGCTTCTTCCACCCCCGCCACGTCCTCGAACGTGACCCGCGTCTTCGCCTCCGTGTGCAGCCG